>NZ_JBXAHJ010000009.1:0-257528 GCF_058794995.1 Pseudomonas sp. GW823-FHT06E10
ACCGCCAGCCGCCGTTACCGCAGCAACGGATATGTACTCAATCAACCAAGAACCTGGTCGGCCCAAAGGCCGCCAAGTTCAAAAGCCAAGATCAAGCCAAACTCTTGCTGACCACTTCAAACACATCACTGGACAACTGCCCCGAAGCCCGAATCCGCTCCAGCTCTGCCTTCATCAAAGCCTGACGAGCACTGTCGTACTTGCGCCAGCGAGTCAAAGGCGCCAACTGCCGAGAAGCTATCTGCGGATTGAAGCCATTCAACTCGATCACCAAATCCGCCAGGAAGCGATACCCGGAACCATCAGCGGCATGGAAGTTGATCAGGTTCTGCCCGGCAAACGCACCGACCAGTGCCCGCACCTTGTTCGGATTCTTGATGTTGAACGCAGGATGCTGCATCAACTGACGAACCCGCTCCAGACCACCAGGCAACACGCTGCCAGCCTGGACGCTGAACCACTGATCCATGACCAACGGGTTGTCCTTGAAGTGTTCGGCGAAGCTGGCCAGCGCCTTGGCCTTCTCGGCTTCGAACGGTGAATTGACCAACACGGCAAGTGCGGTCAGGCGCTCGGTCATGTTGTCGCACGAATCGAACTGCTCCAGAGTCGCAGCCAGGACTTGCGGCTTGCCGCTGAGCATCAGGTAGGACAACGCGATGTTCTGCAAGCCACGACGGGCGAAGTGTTCAGCCTCGGCCACGTACGGCGTCTGCTTCGACAACTCGCGATTGGCCTGATAACGCAGCCACAAACCTTCGAACAACGCGTCAGCCAGTTGCTTACGGGCAAATTCACGCGCCGTGTGAATCGCTTCGACATCCGCCACTTCACTGATCTCGGTCAGGTACGCCTCGCTTGGCAGAGAGAGCATTTCCGCGACCATCGCCTGATCCAGCGACTCATCCGAAAGCACCGTGCGCAACGCTGACACCAGACGCTGATCGAGTACCAGCGCTTCGCCCTTCTGCTGCTGGGCGATCAGCTCTTGCAGCACCTGCACCGACAGCTGCTGGCCGGCATCCCAGCGGTTGAAGCCGTCGCTGTCATGCTGCATCAGGAACATCAGCTGATCACGGTTGTACGGGAAGCTCAATTTCACTGGCGCCGAGAAGCCGCGCAGCAACGACGGCAACGGTTGTTCAGCGATGTCGACGAAGGTGAAAGTCTGCTCGGCTTCGGTCACCGAAATGACCCGCGAGGTGCCTTGCGCGGTGGCTTCACCGGACAGACGCAGGGCAATCGCTGCCCCTTTGGAATCCAGCAGCCCCAGTTCGACCGGGATCACGAACGGCAGTTTTTGCACCTTGTCCGGGGTTTCCGGGCAGCTCTGACGGAAGGTCAGGCTGTAGGTTTTCGCAGCGGCGTCGTAGGACTCAGTTACCGCCAGGCGCGGTGTACCGGCCTGGCTGTACCAGCGCTTGAACTGGGTCAGGTCAACGCCATTGGCTTCTTCCATGGCCTTGATGAAGTCATCGCAGGTCACGGCCTGGCCGTCGTGGCGTTCGAAGTACAGGTCGCTGCCTTTACGGAAGCCTTCGGCGCCGAGCAAGGTGTGGATCATGCCGACCACTTCCGAGCCCTTTTCGTACACGGTCAGGGTGTAGAAGTTGGAAATCTCGATGAAGCTGTCCGGGCGCACGGCGTGGGCCATGGGGCCGGCGTCTTCGGCGAACTGGTGGGTACGCAGGTACGCCACATCCTGGATGCGCTTGACCGTGGCCGAGTTCATGTCCGAGGAGAAACCGGCATCGCGGAACACGGTGAAGCCTTCCTTGAGCGACAACTGGAACCAGTCGCGGCAGGTCACGCGGTTGCCCGACCAGTTGTGGAAGTACTCGTGGGCGACGATCGCCTCGACCCGCTGGTGCGCGGCATCGGTGGCGGTTTCGGCCTTGGCCAGCACGGCGCTGGAGTTGAAAATGTTGAGGCCCTTGTTTTCCATGGCGCCCATGTTGAAGTCATTCACGGCGACGATCATGAAGATGTCCAGGTCGTACTCGCGACCGTAGACCTCTTCGTCCCAGCGCATGGATTTCTTCAGGCTGTTCATCGCGTGCTGGCACTTGTCGATGTTTTCCGGCTCGACGTAAATGCGCAGCGCCACGTTGCGCTCGCTCATGGTGGTGAAGCTGTCTTCGACGCACCACAGATCGCCGGCCACCAGCGCAAACAGATACGCCGGTTTCTTGAACGGGTCTTCCCAGGTCGCCCAGTGCCGGCCCTCTTCACCGGGACCGGAAGCGATCGGGTTGCCGTTGGACAGCAGCACCGGATAACTGTGTTGTTCGGCGACGACTGTGGTGGTGAAGGTGCTCATCACGTCCGGGCGGTCGAGGTAATAGGTGATCTTGCGAAAACCTTCAGCCTCGCACTGGGTGCAGAACATCGTGCCGGACTTGTACAGGCCTTCCAGCGCGGTATTGGTTTCCGGGTGGATCCGGACGCTGGTATCGACCGTGAAGGTGGTGCTGGTCGGGTGCAGGGTCAGGTGATTCTCGGTCAGCTGATACTGCGCCTCGGAAAGCTCCTGGTCGGCAAGAGTGACCGACAGCAGTTCCAGCTGCTGGCCGTCCAGCACCAGCGGCGGCAGGCCCGGGCCGCGCTCGGGGTTGCGGCGCATCACCAGTTGCGCATGGACCAGGCTGTGGTCCTCGTACAACTCGAAGGTCAGGTGCGTTTCGTCGATCAGGTACTCGGGCGCCTGATAGTCCTTGAGGTAGATCATCTTCGGTTGTTCGGTGCGCATGCTGGAGTCCTTACTGATGCACGGCGAGCTGGTAAGCCGTGTATTTACGAATGTTGATCACGCCGGTGTCGAAGATCAGGTATTGACCCTTGATCCCCATCAGCGTGCCTTCGGCAATCGGGTTCTTGTCCAGGTTGAAGCTGACGATCTTCGCCGGGTACTGCTCGACCGGGTAGCGGATTTCCAGCGGTTCGACGTCGGTCACCGGCTGGATCGCCTGCAAGCCAAATCGCTGCTGCAACCCGAGCAAGCCTTCGGCACAGCTGTCGAACAGTTGATCGCGGACCTCGGCCAGGTTCACCGCCGCCGCATCGCCCTTGAGCAAAGCGCGCCAGTTGGTCTTGTCGGCCACCTGGCTGCGCAACAGATCCTCGACGAAACCGGACTGCTGGCGAGTCGATACGCGCATGATCGGCAAGGCCTGGCTCGCACCCTGGTCGAGCCAGCGGGTCGGCAACTGGGTGGCGCGGGTAATCCCGACTTTGACCCCCGACGAATTGGCCAGGTACACCACGTGATCGGTCATGCAGAACTTCTGGCCCCACTCAGGCTCCCGGCAGGTGCCAGCCTCGAAGTGGCAGCGCTCCGGGCTCATGATGCACACGTCGCACTGGGCCAGTTTGGTCATGCACGGGTAGCAGTAACCCTGGCTGAAACTGGTCTTGGTCTTGCGTCCGCAATGGGTGCAGTGGATCGCGCCCAGGTATTCCAGGCGCACCGTGGTACCGATCAACGGATTGACCGGGACCTCGATTTCGCCCAGACGAAATGCGTATTGCACGTTCGACCCGTCCAGGCGCGCCGACATTTTGCTGATTGCACCGCGGCCAATCTCGATCAATGGATGGCATCCGACTTGAACAGGATATTGGGCACTTGAATCGACTTGGAGCTGCATTCCTGCGGGCCCATGTAGCCGGTGCGCTGGTCCTCTGGCAGGTTCTGGATTTCCCAGGCGATCATCGCCTGCAGCGACAGCTCGCGTTGTTCGGCGGTGAGCTTGCCACCGTCGGACCATTTGCCGATTTCCACGGCCAGTTTCAGGCTCTCGTAGATATCGGGGGTGATGTTCTTGATCATTTCGTTAAAAGAGGACATTGGGTCTCCGTCTCTTTATTGCATGTTCTGAATTAGGCGGCCAGTTTACGGCGGTTATACAAACCGCCCAACAAACCGGTGAAGCATCCGATGAGTAACCCGCTGACGTGGGCCGCGTTGGCGATCTCGCCGAAGCCGATCATCGAGACCAGCCCGGACAGGCACAGCAGCAACCACACCAGCATCATCACCAGCACGCCTCGCGGCAGGCGATAGGCCGGGTTCGGCGCCAGCAACTGGAAGATCCAGCAATGCCCGAGCAGGCCGTACAGTACGCCGGACAAACCGCCGAATAAGGTCGGGCCGCTGAAGAAATACTGGGCAAAGTTCGACACCAGGCTGAACAGCAAGGTCAGGCCGATCAGGTTGATACTGCCCTGGCGCGACTCGATGCGCCGCCCCAGCTCCCAGTACCACATGCCGTTCATCGCCAGGTGCAGGATGCCGAAGTGGATCAGCATCGGCGTGAACAGGCGCCACCACTGCCCCGCCGCCAGGCTGTCGGCCAGTGGCGTGAAGTGGATGTATTCGCCGACCACGCGGAACTCGAGGAAGGTCAGCCAGCGCATCGTTTCAAGGTTGTCGCCCAGCATGGTCACCGCGCCGACAACCAGGCTCAGCAGCAGCACCAGCGCGGTGGCCCTGGCGTATTTCAACTGCTCGACGAACCCCGGGCGCTTGACGGTATGCGCCACCGGAATGTCCAGTTGCTGGTCGGGATCGCCCGCGGGAAATCGCTCGTACAGCGCACGCACGTCTTCACTGATATTGTCCGGCACCCACAGCACCTGCTCGCCAGCTTCCTCGCTGACCCGATGGGGCACTTGCATGCGCTTGAGCAGGGTGACGAACCCGCTCAAGTCCACCGCCAGGGGCAGACGCAATACCGCTACAGCACTCATTGCAGCACCTCCGGCCGCTCGACATCGACCCAGACGAATTTTTGCGGATCCAGGCGGGTTTCCTGATCCAGTCGGTAGGCAACCAGTTTGCCGTACAGCACTGCGCTGTAATCCAGACAGGCCAGGTTCGGCCGGATCGGTGCCGGCTTGCCGCTGCGCCAGTAATGGCCGACGAACAACAGCGGCTCATCGATGCCATAGCGCAGCAAACTGTTCTTTTCGGTGGACGACAGCGGCGTCCGGGCCACGGGTTCCGGCAGTGCATCCGGTTGGAACACGATGTCGCCGTAGGTTTTCGGATCGTCTTCCCAGAACTTGGTGCGGAAGAACGAACGCACCAGGCCGTCGCCGCTGGTCATCGTCAGGCCATGGGGCAAACGCATGTCCGTGCCGCGCAGCAGCCGGTCGAATACGGTGCAGGCAAAAGAGCCCGACTCCGCCGACGCCTGGAGAAAATGCTCGTCGACGCAGCCGTTGGGGAACAACGCCCGCAGCGGCTCGATCAGCCCGGCGTCCCAGCAGGCGTGGACCACGCGAAAACGCCCGGCATCGACGAACAATGGCAACTGGTAGAACCATTGCTGGAAGTCGTGCCAGTCACCCGGATGGTGTTCGAACTGGGTCAGGGTTTCGTGCAGCAGGCGGGCATGGCGCGGCGTGTGCTCACGCACGAACTGCTTGCCGCTACCGGGCAGTGCCGGCGTGCTCCAGCCCAGCGCATTGAACTCGTGGTTGCCCATGATGCACAGCGCCTGACCGGCCTCGACCATGTCGTGGACGATATGCAGTGCCTCGCGAATCCGCGGGCCGCGGTCGATGATATCGCCGACGAACACCGCCATGCGCGAGGCATGTCGCCAGACGCCACCCTGCTTGTGATAACCGAGTCGGTCGAGCAAGTGCTCCAGGGTCAGAGCGCAACCGTGCACGTCACCGATCAGGTCGTAGCTACGCGCGGGATCGAGCATCAGTCGCCTCCACCCCCCAACTTGCTGCCCCAGCCAAGCTTGGTCCGGCAGACTTCATAGTAATTGTGGTCCAGCGGATGGATCAGCCGCAGTTTCTGAGCTTTCTTGCTGACGGTAATGGTGTCGCCCGGTGCGCAGGTGAAGTGGTTCTGCCCGTCGCACGAGACTTGCGGGTAAATCTGCATATCCTTGGACACGACGATTTTCAGCTCACTGTTGCCATCGACCACAATCGGTCTACCCGACAAGGTATGGGGGTACATCGGCACAATCACAATAGCGTCGAGCTTGGGATGCATGATCGGCCCGCCGGCGGACAACGCATAGGCGGTGGAACCGGTCGGCGTCGCGACGATCAGGCCGTCGGCCTTCTGGCTGCAGACGAACTGGCCGTCGATGTACAGCTCGAACTCGATCATTCGCGTGGATTTGCCGGGGTGCAGCACGACGTCGTTCAGTGCATCGCCCTGGCCGATGGCCTCACCGTGGCGGCGGACTTCGGCCTGCAACAAAAAGCGGTTTTCCACCAGATAGTGGCCATCCAGCACTTCGGCGACCTTGGTTTCCAGCTCATCGGGACGGATATCGGTGAGGAAACCCAGGCTGCCCCGGTTGATGCCGAGCACCGGAATATTGTGTTTGGCCAGCGCCCGGGCGGCACCGAGCAGGCTGCCGTCACCACCGACCACGATGACCATGTCGCAGACTTCGCCGAGCATCTTGCGCGACGAGGTTTGCAAGCCGTGCCCTGGCAGCACTTCGGCGATGGTGTCTTCGAGGATCACGTGCAGGTGACGATCGAGCAGAAACCGTTTCAGTCGGCGGACGGTATCCAGCACCTGGGAACTGCCCAGGCGACCGATGATGCCGATATTGCGAAATTGCTCCATGGGGCTCCTGCGGGGATCTGCGTGGCGGCGAAAACCACGATTATGGGCGAAAGCCGCCCGTAGACAAAATCCTTTCAGCTTCAAGGGTGTGCCCGGGTTTCGGGCTATGCTCGCAAGATGATGCTATTTCCGGATTTGCTCCACCTGCCCCATCAGTTACGCCATCCCGAAGTGCGTGACCTGGCGTGGGTCATCCTCGCGCCGCCCATGCTGGACAATACCCCGTGGCCGCAGCGTCACCCGCTGGCCGGTAGCGACTGGGTGCAGGCACCGGATCGGCTGGAGCATTGGCTGCGGCAGCTGGATCGGGACAGTTATGGCCTGCTGCACTGGCTGGCCCAGGCCCGGACCCGGCGCCTGGGTTTGTACTACGAACGCCTCTGGCAATTCGCCGTGCAGCATGCGCCGGGCATTGAACTGATTGCCGCCAACATGCCGATTCGCCGCGAAGGGCACACCCTCGGTGAACTGGACATGCTGCTGCGCGACCGCGACGGCGTGCATCACCTGGAACTGGCGATCAAGCTCTACCTTGGCCCGCAATCCGGCGACGGACACGACACCGCCAAGTGGCTGGGCCCGGGCTGCCACGACCGGCTCGACCGCAAACTGGCGCACCTGAGCCAGCATCAATTGCCGATTTCCACACGCCCCGAGAGCCGTGAAGTGCTCGCGGCGCTGGATATCCAGGCGTTCAGCGCACATTTATGGCTGGGGGGTTACTTGCTGTACCCGTGGCCCGGACAAGCCGCCCCGCCATTGGGTGCCCATCCACAGCATTTGCGGGGTCGCTGGTTGCATCAAAAGGATTGGCCGGCGTTGTTGGCCCAAAGCCCGCCCGGTCGCTGGCAACCCCTGCCCCGTCACGCCTGGCTGGCGCCGGCGCATTATTCGGCGGAGCACACCTGGAACCCCGGACAGATGCAGGCGTGGCTGGATGACCTGGACCCGCTGGCGCCAGCACAACTGCTGGTACGCCTGACGGAAAATGCCAGCGGCGACTGGGAAGAGGCCGAGCGATTGTTTCTGGTGGCGGATCTTTGGCCGAATGTGCCGGGCAATGCCTGAGTTTTGCGTTGTCTGAGCCGGCCCCATCGCGAGCAAGCTCGCTCCCACATTGGAACTCAGCCGTATACACGCCTTGTATCCACTGAAGATCCCTGTGGGAGCGAGCTTGCTCGCGATAGGGTCAACCCGGTCCAAAGAGACAACCGTATCCCCGATTGTCCAACGCTCCGCCGGACAAAGCGCCGGCCAATGACCATCAGTCTTTCTTGTGCTGCTCGACCCATTGCCCGTAGGCATTGATGAAACTTTGCAGGAACGGCTTTACCGACTCGGACAACTTGCCCGATTCGTCGAACGCCGAACCGGCGTTCCCCAGATAGGCCTCCGGTTGCTGCATCATCGGCACATTGAGAAACACCATGGATTGACGCAGGTTGTGATTGGCACCAAACCCGCCGACGGCCCCCGGCGACACACTGATAACGGCTCCCGGCTTACCGCTCCAGGCGCTTTTCCCATATGGACGCGAGCCCACGTCAATCGCGTTTTTCAACGGTGCCGGCACCGACCGGTTGTATTCCGGGGTCACGAACAACACCGCGTCGGATGAGCTCACCTGTTGTCGGAAAGTGCTGTAGGCTGCCGGCGGTGAAGCGCCATCGATATCTTCGTTATAGAGCGGCAGATCGCCAATTTCGACGATGTTGAGCTTGAGATTGGCCGGCGCCAATTCTATCAGGGCCCGTGCGACCTTGCGGTTGATCGATTCCTTTCTCAAGCTGCCGACCACGACGGCGATCGTATAGACGTTGCTCATAAGATTTCTCGACTGTCCGATAGGAAGAGCTTGTAGTTATAGATGACGATTCAAACAGCGGGCGACCGAAAACCCCGTCCCTGACTATTTTTTTCCCATAGGAAAACTTACCTCGCCCAAGCACGGTCTACAGTGCCGCAAATTGAGTGATTTATCTCCAGAGGTTCTAAGCAGATGGCAGCAGTACTCGTCGGTCAGTTCCATGCAAGAGACGCGCAAGGCCGCATTTATTCGGTGCACGAGTTTCAGGACTCCACCCCGGCGGCAGAAGGTTCAGGGCCTGTCACCACCTACAAACTGGCCATTGGCGACCGCGTCAACAAGGTCGACGACAATGAATTCATGCTGGTGCAAACCGGCGTGACCATTACCCGCGAACCGCAAATCGCCAGCGCTTCATAACCCGTCGTTATGAGCAGAAGTCATATGCACGGACTTGGGGTAGGATTCAGCCACTGACTCCTCCACCTGCTGAACATGGACTTCACGCATGCGCTTACGCCATATCGAAGTGATCCAGGCACTCTTGCAGACCGGTCACCTGGGCACCGCCGCCGAATGGCTGCAGTTGCCGGTGGCCGAAGTCGAGCGCTTGCTGCGCGACGCCGAGGATCAGTTGGGTTTCATGCTGTTCGCCAGCGTGCGCGGACGATTGCAGGCCACCCGCGAAGCGCGGGAACTGCAGGTGGAAATTGCCCGGGTCTACGATGCGCTCGAACCGGTGCAGCGCCTGGCCAACAGCCTCAGGCAATACCTGGCGCCGCCGCTGCGCATCATTTGCACCCCTCCCCTGGCCAACCAATTGTTGCCACACAGCATCGCGGCCCTGCGCCGACGCCTGCCCGATGCGCCTTGCACGCTGCTGAGCCAGCCCACCCGCGACATCGTCAGAAGCCTGCTGCTGCGTGAAAGCGATCTGGGCCTGAGCCTGCATGACCCCGATCACGCCGACCTCGACTGCCATGTGATTGCCCAGGGCAAACTCCAGTTGCTCGCCCCCCATGGCTGGCTGCAACCGAAACAGAAATACATTTCACTGCAGGATCTGGCCGGCCAATCAATGATCGGCCTGGAGGGGCAGGACCCGTTGAGCCCGGCGCTGGAAAACAAACTGCACGGTTTGCGCCCTGCCCCGGTGATTCAGACCCGGGTCCAGACGCATCAGATGATGCGCAGCATGGTCGAGGCCGGCGAAGGCCTGGCCATCGTCGACCCCTTCACCGCCCTCGGCGCCAAAGCCTCGGGGCTGGACACCTGCCCCCTGGCGCCAGCGGTCCCGATCAGCCTCTACGCCCTGACCTTGAAAAACGCCGAACCCTCTCCGGCGGTTCAGACGCTGTTAACCATCGTCACGGAACAAGCCGCGGCGATGCTGACGAACTGAACGGATTTTCCAGCGGGTTTTCGAACAATCGATACCAGAACAGCGCCACTTCGGCGGTGTTCGGATCGATGCCGCGATAGCGCAGGTGGTCGATCCCACCAATCACGTAACCGCAGCGTTCATAGAGCCTGCAGGCCCCCAGGTTGTTGTTCTGGGTTTCGAGCATGATGCCTGGCAGCTTTTTCTTGCGGCTCCAGAACTGCGCCACATCCAGCAGGGCCTTGGCCACGCCATGCCGCCGGGCCGGTGCGTGCACCGCCAGCTCGTCGATATGGGCAAAGCCGTTCCAGTTGGTGCTGACCACCAGGTGCCCCACGGGCTGGTCATCCAGATAAGCCATGAAAATCGCGCTGTCGGCAGAATCGCGAAAGCTGCTGAATTCCTCGGGATCGATGCCGTAGCACTTGCGATAAGGCGTGATCGGGGTGACAGGCCACTGTGCCACCGGCGCTCCTATTTGTGCCGCACCGTAGGCCGCGACTTCAAAACTGAAATCACTGCCCCAGATATAGGCGGCAAAACCCTCGTCGGCAACCCGTACCGACAACCCTGGATAATTCGGATTTATAACCGGCTGCATACTGGGAAATGTCCTCATTCCTTGATGCAATCGACGGTGTAGCACCGTCCACTGCCCTGATCTTCATGTTGCAATCCGTGCACATCAGCAACGAATCCCGGAAAACTGCTATCGAACGTGCGGGCAAACGCCAGGTAATCGATGATCGAGCGGGTCGACTCGGTAAAGCGCTCACCCGGCATGATCAGCGGAATGCCGGGTGGGTACGGCACCAGCATCACCGCAGCGATCCGCCCGTCCAGCGCATCGATCGACACGGCTTCGACTTCACCCCGCACCAATTGATCATAGGCGTCCGCCGGCTTCATCGCGACTTCCGGCAGAACGGTGTACATGCGCTTGAGGTGCCTGGCGGTGGCATTGCTGCGATAACAGGCATGCAACTGATCGCACAGATCACGCAGCCCCATGCCCTGATAGCGTGCGACATTCTCTTGCGCCACACAGGGCAGGCAACTGGCCAGACTGACGTTGGCGTCATAGCTGCGCTTGAACTCCAGCAGTTCGGTGAGCAGCGTGCTCCACTTGCCCTTGGTGATGCCCATGGAGAACAACACCAGGAACGAGTACAGCCCGGTCTTCTCGACCACCAGGCCGCGCTCCCACAGGAACTTGCTGACCACCGCTGCCGGAATCCCGCGCTCGCTGAGGGCGCCACCGGCCGTCAATCCCGGCATCACCAGCGTGACCTTGATCGGGTCGAGCAGCACATAGTCGTCGGTCACGCCGCCAAAGCCGTGCCAGTCGGCATCGGGTTGCAGCAACCAGTCCTCGGTGACGACCCGCTCGATGCCTTCCGCCGACGGCGGTTGCCAGATCGAGAACCACCAGTCATCGGCGGCAATGTGCTGGCGCAAATTGGCCAGCGCACGGCGAAAACTCAGGGCTTCGTCGAACATTTCCTGCAGCAGCGAACGCCCGGCCGGCCCTTCCATCATCGCCGAAGCCACATCCAGCGAGGCGATGATGCCGTACTGCGGCGAGGTCGAGATGTGCATCATGAATGCTTCGTTGAAGCGATCCCGATCCAGTTGCCGCGCACCGCCATCGCGCACGTGAATCATCGATGCCTGACTGAAGGCCGCCAGCAACTTGTGGGTCGAATGGGTGGTGAACACCAACGGGCTGTCTTCATCACGGGAGGTGCCCATGCCGTAGCGCCCGGCAAAGAACTCATGAAACGCTGCATAGGCGTACCAGGCCTCGTCGAAGTGCAACACCTCAACGCTATTGCCCAGTTGCTGCCTGATCAGCTCAGCGTTGTAGCAGAGGCCGTCATAGGTTGAATTGGTCACCACGGCAAGCTTGACCTTCGGTGAACGCCCCTTGGTCAGCGGACTGGCGTCGATCTTGGCCTGGATCGATTCGCGACTGAACTCACTCAGGGGAATCGGGCCGATGATCCCCAGTTCATTACGCTCAGGACACAAGTACAGTGGGATGGCGCCGGTCATGATGATCGAATGCAGCACCGACTTGTGGCAATTGCGGTCCACCAGCACCAGGTCATCGCGGGCGACCACCGAGTGCCAGACAATCTTGTTGGCCGTGGACGTGCCATTGATCACGAAAAAGGTGTGATCGGCGCCGAAATTGCGTGCTGCACGGGCCTCGGCTTCAGCCAGGGGGCCGGTATGATCGAGCAAGGAGCCGAGCTCCGGTACCGACACCGAAAGATCCGAGCGCAGGGTGTTTTCCCCGAAAAACTGGTGAAACGCCTGCCCGACCGGGCTCTTGTGGTACGCCACGCCACCGCCGTGACCGGGGGTGTGCCAGGAATAGTTGGAATCCGCCGTGTGCTGCACCAACGCCTTGAAAAACGGCGGCAGCAGGCCATCGAGGTACTTGCGCGCGGCGCGGGCCACCTGCCGGGCGAGAAAGGGCACGGTGTCCTCAAACAGATAAAGAATGCCGCGCAACTGATTGAGCTCGGCCATGGCGTCGGCGGGTGCGTTTTCCAGGGTCACTTTTTCGCCCAGGGCGAAGATCGGCAGATCCGGTGCACGCACCCGCGCCAGACCGATCAGTTCGGCCATGTTTTGCAACAAATGAGAATGGGTGCTGGCGTCTTCAGAGGCAATCAACATGCAGGACAGGCCGTGGTAAGTCGACGCCACCAGTCGTCCTTCGGTGTAGTCCACCGCCGAAACGACGCTGAACCCTTCCTGCTCCAGCTCCCGGGCAATCCCCCGCACGCGGTCACCGGCAACGCTGTCGGCCTTGATGTCGCGATGAACGATCAGGACCGGGAATTTCAAGTCTTTGTACATGAGGCTCAGCGTCCTGAGGCGGCAGACCAGAGCCTGCCAATCACCTCAGGGTAGAGTGTTGCAGCGGATGTGGCGAGCGGGATGCACCAACTTGTGGCGACGAGGGAGTTTCCCTGTGGCGAGCATCTGCCAAACAGGGTGTTATGCCTGCGCTTCAGCCTCGGCCAACTGCACCCACAACGCCGGGGCACCAGCGGATTTGCCGATGATTTCCAGGCGCGCCGCGTGGCGGGCCAGGTCGTCTTCACTGGCGCGGATGATGCGCGTCGGCTGACGGTCCGCCGGCAAACGGCGAATCTCGGTGGCCGAATTGTCCGCACCTTCACCCGAGCCATTGCCATCGGAGGCATTGCCGGCCAGGGACAGACTGGTCTGCCCCCCGGTCATGGTCAGGTAGACGTCGGCAAGAATCTCGGAGTCGAGCAAGGCGCCGTGCAGTTCACGGCCGGAGTTGTCGACGCCATAGCGTTTGCACAGGGCGTCGAGGCTGTTGCGCTGCCCCGGGTGACGTTCCCGGGCCATCATCAGGGTGTCGAGGATCGAGCAGTGCTGCGTGATGTCCGCGCGGTCCTGTTGGCCCATCAGGGCGAATTCGTTGTTGATGAAGCCAACGTCGAACGCCGCGTTATGGATGATCAGCTGCGCGCCCTTGATGAACTCGAAGAACTCTTCGGCCACCTCGGCAAAACGCGGCTTGCCCACGAGGAATTCATTGGTGATGCCGTGGACGCCGATCGCGCCCTCGTCACTTTCGCGATCGGGTTGCAGGTACACGTGGAAGTGCCGGCCCGTCAGGCGTCGGCCGATCAACTCGACACAGCCGATTTCGATAATCCGGTGGCCGTCGGTCACCGGCATGCCGGTGGTTTCGGTGTCGAGTACAACGGATCTGGTGGCCATCAGTGCTCAGCTCTCAATCGGTCAATCGTGCAAAAGCGGCGATGTTAACACGCTCGCCGGGGTCTTTCAGGTACACCGAGTCGCCGCCTTCGCGAGCAAGCCCGCTCCCACATTGAATCGGCGTCGGCTCACAACTTTGTGGACGACACGAATCCAGTGTGGGAGCGGGCTTGCTCGCGAAGGCCACGGCGCGGTGCATCGGCAGTACCCGAATCAGCCCTGCTTGTACCCACGCACTTCATCCACACCACGGTTGGCCAACTGGTCGGCCCGTTCGTTGCCGTGATGACCAATGTGTCCGCGCACCCATTTCCAGGTGACCTTGTGACGGTTGACCTGCTCGTCGAGCAACTTCCACAGGTCAGCGTTTTTCACCGGTTCCTTCGCCGCGGTTTTCCAGCCGCGCTTCTTCCAGTTGTCCATCCACTCGTTGATGCCTTTCATCACGTACTGCGAGTCGGTCACCAACAACACCTCGCAGGGACGCTTGAGTTCCTCCAGGCCACGGATCGCGCCCATCAGCTCCATGCGGTTGTTGGTGGTATTGGCTTCGCCGCCCCAGAGTTCCTTTTCGACGCCCTTGCACACCAGCAGTGCGCCCCAGCCGCCAGGACCAGGGTTGCCTTTGCAGGCGCCGTCGGTGAACAGTTCTACGCTATCGCTCATGCCAATCTATCCAGAAAATGCGCTGGCCCGCCGATCGCTGATCGACGACGCCCGAAGCCGGGACATGCCCGGCCACAAATGAAAAGTGTGTATTACGGTTCGATGTTGCGCCGGTTGACCTTGGCCATCGGCAACGGGATCAGCTTGCCCATCGGTTCGCGCCGCTCCTGACGGACCGGTCGCAAGCCCACCACGATCTTGCGCGCCACCAATAAATAGAAGCCGCCGCCCGACAGTTGCCAGTCACCGGCCTTGCGCTCCCAACCGGCCAGGCGGGTCTGCCACGCCGGTGACGCAAGCGGCGGACGATAGCACCCGAAGCGACGTTTCTCCAGCGCGAAACCCAGCAGGTTCAGCCAGTCGGCGACCCGTGACGGCGAAATGCAGCGCGCCTTGCGCAGCGCATCCTGGGCAAACACATGCCGCAGGCCCCAACTGCTCCAGGGGTTGATGCCAATGATCAGCAAATGCCCGCCGGGACGTACGCTGCTTGCCGCCTCGCGAAGCAGGCCGTGGGGCGACAGGCAGAAATCCAGGCCATGCTGCAGCACCACCACATCGGCAGCATGCTCGCTCAGCGGCCAGGCCTGCTCCTCACAAACGATCTCGACCCCCGGCAACGGCGCACCAAGGCGTACATTGCGCTGTACCTGAGGGGCAGACGGCGGAGTCTGGGCCGAGGGACCGTAATGCACCAGATAGCCACCAAAGAACCGCCCGAGCTCGTCTTCGAGCATGCGCCGCTCTTCGTCCAGCAGAAATTGCCCGAGGGGACCGGCCAGCCACTCGCGGGCGGCGCTGATCAACGCCAGCCAGTCAGGATCGGCTTGTGCGAACGCTTTATCAGTCATTGCATTCTCCAACGCGCCAGGAAGTTCTAAGATGCGCCAATGTTTTCCGCTTGGCGAATCCGACGATGATACAGATCACTGCCCTGCCCGCCTTCACCGACAACTACATCTGGTTGTTACAAGACCACGGCAGCAAGCGCTGCGCGGTCGTCGACCCGGGTGATGCCGGCCCCGTACAAGCCTGGCTTGCGGCCAATCCGGGCTGGGTACTGAGTGATATTTTGATCACTCATCACCATCATGACCACGTCGGCGGCGTCGAACAGCTGAAAAAAGCGACGGACGCGAAAGTCTATGGTCCGGCCAGCGAAACGATCCCGGCGCGGGACGTTGCGCTCAAGGACAACGACAAGGTCTGCGTGCTCGGCTGGGACTTCGACGTCCTCGCAGTCCCTGGCCACACCCTGGGGCACATCGCCTATTACCATCACGGCTTGCTGTTCTGCGGCGACACACTGTTTGCTGCCGGCTGCGGACGCTTGTTCGAAGGCACGCCACAGCAAATGTACAGTTCGCTGACACGCCTGGCCGGGTTGCCGGAAGACACGCTGGTGTACTGCACCCATGAATACACCCTCGGCAACCTGAAGTTTGCCGCGGCCGTCGAACCGAACAACCCGCACACCGCCGAGCGCCTGGCCAAAGTCACCCGCCAACGGGAATCCGGGATCATGACGCTGCCGTCGACACTGGCGCTGGAAAAGCTAACAAACCCGTTTTTGCGCTCCGGCGAAACATCCGTTAAAGAAAAAGCGGACGAACGGACCGGCACCGATAACTCGGCGCCCGATATGGTTTTTGCGGCGCTTCGGGCGTGGAAAGACAGGTTCTAAAGGGGCCTATCAAGATTGCAACAATTCTGAAAGGTTGACCGCGCAGGGTGCGCTTCCTAGAATCGCCCGACATTTTTGCCCGGAACTTACTTCCAGCCAATGTCGTCACCTATTCGCAAAGCCATCAGTTCAGACGCATTGACCCGCTTGGCTCAAGCCATTGCGGTGGCTGTGTCCGCCACCCTGGCGGGCTGTTCCAGCCATGCGCCGCAGACCGATGCGGCGCACACGCAGAACATCGCCGCGCGCGCCAAGCAGAAGCCGATCTGGCTCAGCGAAAAACCCAGCCCGCAAATTCCCCAGGACGTCTGGGAGCGCATGCGCCAGGGCTTCCAGCTGCAAGACGGGCTGGGCGTCAACCCGCGCATCGAGCAACAGCGCCTGTGGTTCGCCAGCAATCCATCTTTCCTCGAAAACGCCGGCGAACGTGGCAGCCTCTACATTCACTACATCGTCGAACGCCTTGAAGAACGCAACATGCCGCTGGAACTGGCCCTGCTGCCAGTGATTGAAAGCGCCTACAACCCGATGGCCTATTCCCGGGCCAACGCGGTGGGTCTTTGGCAGTTCATCCCGTCCACCGGGCGTTACTTCAACCTGCGTCAAACCCGCTTCTATGATGGCCGTCGCGACATCACCGCGTCGACCACCGCCGCCCTGGATTACCTGACCCGCCTGCACGACATGTTCAACGGCGACTGGATGCTGGCCCTGGCGGCCTACAACGCCGGCGAAGGCACCGTCAGCCGGGCCATTGAGCGCAACGAACGCCTCGGCCTGCCGACCGACTACTGGAACCTGCCGCTGCCCTCTGAAACCCAGGCCTATGTGCCAAAGTTGCTGGCACTGTCACAGGTGGTGATGGCGCCGGAAGCCTACGGCGTGAACCTCAATCCGATCGCCAACGAGCCCTACTTCCAGGTCGTCGAAATCAACCAGCGCATGGACCTGTCCAAGGTTGCTGAAGTTGCCAACATCGACGAAGACGAACTGTTCCAGCTCAACCCGGCCTTCAAGCAGCGCACCACCCTCGATGGCCCGCAACATCTGCTGGTGCCGACCTCCAAGGCGCAATTGCTGACCAGCAGCCTGCAGACCATGCGTCCTGAAGAACTGATCAGCAAGAAATCGCTCAAGCCGGTCTTCGAAGGTGCCGACGACAGCCAGGTCGCCAGCGTCAAGCGTTCCTATCGGGTCAAGCGGGGTGACAACCTCGGTTCCATCGCCAAGGCCAACAACGTTGACGTGAAGGACCTGCAACGCTGGAACAAACTGAGCGGCAAGAACCTCAAGCCGGGCCAGACCCTGGTCATGCAGGACAACAGCAAACGCAACTCCGGGCGCGTCAACACCGTGATTGCAGCCAATACCAAAAAGCAGCAGGCCAAGTACAAGGTCCAGCAAGGCGACTCGCTGTACATCGTGGCCAAGCGCTTCAACGTAGAGATGCAGCACCTCAAGCGCTGGAACCCGCGTGTCGGCCAGGCGCTCAAGCCTGGTCAAATGTTGACGGTGGCCAATCCGCACTAACTGTAGGAGCGAGCCTGCTCGCGAAAAACCCAAGGGCACCGAGTTGATTCAGGTGCCCCGCGTCATCATTGACCACCATCGCGAGCAAGCTCGCTCCTACAGGAATGCGATCGCCCGGATCCCCCGTCTTTTTCCTGTCCATACAAGCTGTTACTGTACGGTCCACAAAGCCCAAGCCGCCTGGATCGGATCCCCTATTTGAAGCGTCCCCTGCCCCTGCTCCTGATCAGCCTGGCCTTGAGCTCCACCGCAAGCGCGACGATCAGCGAAAGCCATGGTTATGCGCAGTTCGGCACGCTCAAGTACCCGGCCCGATTTACCCACTTCGACTGGGTCAACCCGCAAGCGCCCAAGGGCGGTACTTTGCGGGTGATGGCGTTTGGCACCTTCGACACGCTCAACCCCTACACCTTCAAGGGCACCAGCCCGGTCACCACGCCGAGTTTCCTGCAATACGGCATCAACGAGCTAAACGAACCGCTGATGGTCGGCACGGGGCAGTACGCACCTTCGGGTGACGAGCCCGCGTCCAGCTACGGCCTGATTGCCCAGTCGGTGGAGTACAACGAGAACCGCAGCTGGGTGGTGTTCAACCTGCGTCCCGAAGCACGCTTCCATGACGGCACGCCGATCACCGCCTACGACGTCGCGTTCTCCTATCGCGTGTTGCTCAAGGAAGGCCATCCGCTGTACCGCACCAGCCTTCAGGAAGTGTCACGGGTCGACATCCTCAACCCGCAGCGCATCCGTTTCGTGTTCAAGCGTGCCGGCAATCCGCTGCTGATCCTGCGCCTGGGTGAAATGCCGGTGCTGGCGCAGCACTACTGGAAAGGCCGCGACTTCAAGGCCACCACTTTCGAGCCGCCGCTGGGCAGCGGGCCGTATCGCATCACCTCGGTTACGCCAGGACGACAGATCGTCTTCGAACGGGTCAAGGATTACTGGGGCAAAGACCTGCCGGTCAATCGCGGCAAGTACAACTTCGACCACATGGAAGTCGAGTTCTACCGCGACAGCGTCGTGGCGTTCGAGGCGTTCAAGGCCGGTGAGTTCGACATCTATATCGAGCACCAGGCGAAGAACTGGGACACCGGCTACAACTTCCCCGCCGTACGCCGCGGCGAGGTGATCAAGGCGCAGATTCCCCATCAGATCCCGACCCAGACCCAGGGCCTGTTCATGAACAGCCGCCGTCCGGCTTTCTCGGACACCAAGGTCCGTGAAGCGCTGGGGCTGATGTTCAACTTTGAATGGACCAACCGCTCGCTGTTCGGCGGCGCCTACCAACGCGCCATGAGCTATTACCCCAACAGCGAGTTCTCGGCCAGCGGTTTGCCGGTCGGACATGAATGGCTGCTGCTCAAGCCCTATCGCGAGCAACTGCCGGCCAGGCTCTTTACCGAGCCGTTCAGCCTGCCGCAGACCGATGGCCGCGGCATTCCCCGGGAGACCCTGCGCAAAGCCCTCGGCCTGCTCGCCGAAGCCGGCTGGAAGCTCAATGGCCAGCGCGTGCAAAACACCGCCGGGCAGCCGCTGCGCCTGGAACTGCTGCTGGTCAACCCGAACCTGGAACGCATCCTCCAACCTTACGTCGAGAACCTGGCCAGCATCGGCATCGACGCGCGGCTGCGCACGGTCGATCGCGCGCAATACAAGCAGCGCCTCGACCAGTTCGATTTCGACATGATTCTGATGACCCTCAACCAGACACTCAGCCCGGGCCTGGAACAATGGCAGTACTTTCACTCCAGCCAGGCCGGGGTCAAGGGCAGCAAGAACTACGCCGGCATTGCCAACCCGGTGGTCGACCATTTGCTCGAACAGTTGCTGGCCGCCCGGACCCGCGATGAACAGGTCGCCGCCGGCAAGGCCCTCGACCGCGTGCTGCTGTGGCAGCACTACATCGTTCCCAACTGGTACCTCAATTATCACCGCCTGGGGTACCGCAACCGGCTCGCCTTCGTCACCACGCCGCCCTACACCCTGGGCCTGAACGCGTGGTGGCTGAAATCTTCGGAGAAAGATCAATGAAACCCATCCGTGCCCTGCTCCTGCAGGCCAGCGGTCTGCTGTTCGCCGGGCTGGCCTGCGCCGCCCCGCAACATGCCGTGACCCTGTATAACGAACCGCCGAAATACCCGGCCGATTTCAAACACTTCGACTACGTCAACCCGGACGCGCCCAAGGGCGGGATTTTCCGCCAGGCCGGTTTCGGCGGCTTCGACAGCCTTAACCCCTTCATCAGCAAAGGCGTGCCGGCGGACGATATCGGCAACATCTACGACACCCTGGCCAAGCAAGGCCTGGACGAGCCGTTCACCGAGTACGGCTTGATCGCCCGCCTGATCGAGAAAGCCCCGGACAACGCCTGGGTGCGCTTCTACCTGCGCCCCGAAGCACGTTTCCATGACGGCCATGCGGTACGCGCCGAGGACGTGGTGTTCAGCTTCCAGATGCTGACCAAGGACGGCGCGCCGATGTACCGCGGCTACTACAGCGATGTGGCCGAAGTGATCGCCGAAGACCCGCTCACCGTACTGTTCAAGTTCAAGCACACCAACAACCGCGAGTTGCCGCTGATCCTCGGCCAGTTGCCGGTGCTGCCCAAGCACTGGTGGGCCGACCGCGACTTCAACAAGGGCAACCTGGAAATCCCGCTGGGCAGTGGCCCGTACAAGGTCAGCGAAGTGAAAGCCGGACGCTCGGTGCGATACGAGCGGGTCAAGGACTACTGGGGCAAGGACCTGCCGGTCAATCGCGGTTTCTACAACTTCGACGTGATGACCACCGACTACTACCGCGACAACACCGTCGCCCTGGAAGCGCTCAAGGCCGGGCAGTTCGACTACTGGCTGGAAATGACCGCGAAGAACTGGGCCAACGCCTACAACATTGCGGCGGTCACCGAAGGTCGTCTGGTCAAGGAACAGATTCCCAACGGCAATCCCACCGGCATGCAAGGGTTCGTGTTCAATATGCGCCGCCCGGTGTTCCAGGATGTGCGGGTGCGCCAGGCCCTGTCGCTGTTGCTGGATTTCGAATGGACCAACAAGCAACTGTTCAACGGTGCCTACGCGCGTACCCGCAGTTATTTCGAGAACTCGGAAATGGCCGCCACCGGCCTGCCTGACACCGATCAGGTGGCGATCCTCGAACCGTTCCGCAGCAAGCTTGCGCCGCAGGTGTTCAACGAATCCTTCCAGAACCCGACCACCGACGGCAGCGGCATGATCCGCGCCCAGCAACGGCAAGCCTATCAATTGCTGCAGGAGGCCGGCTGGCGCATCGTCGATGACAAGATGGTCGACGCCACCGGCAAGCCGGTGGTCATCGAGTTCCTGTTGGCCCAGACCGAATTCGAACGGGTGCTGCTGCCGTTCAAACGCAACCTGAGCGACCTGGGCATCGATCTGGTGATCCGCCGGGTCGACGTCTCGCAGTACATCAACCGCGTGCGTTCCCGGGACTTCGACATGATCGTCGGCAGCTTCCCGCAGTCCAACTCGCCGGGTAACGAACAACGGGAATTCTGGATGTCGGACGCCGCCGACAAGCCCGGCAGCCGCAACTCCATGGGCCTGAAGGATCCGGTGGTCGATCAACTGGTCGAGCAACTGATCAACGCCGATTCGCGCAACAGCCTGGTGGCCCACGCCCGCGCGCTGGACCGAGTACTGCAATGGGGCTATTACGTAATACCCAACTGGCACATCAAGACCTGGCGCGTGGCGTACTGGAACCACATCGGCCATCCCAAGGTCTCGCCTAAATACGATATCGGCACGGCCACCTGGTGGGTCAAGCCGGACATCAAGCCGGCAATAGAAGTCGAAACCACACTGCAGGCCGATCCTGCGGGCACGGAGTAATCAGATGCTGGCGTACATTTTTCGGCGACTGTTGCTCATCATTCCGACCCTGTTCGGCATTCTGCTGATCAACTTCGTGATCATCCAGGCGGCCCCCGGTGGACCGGTGGAGCAGATGATCGCCAAGCTCGAAGGCTTCGAGGGCGCCACCAGCCGCATCGCCGGCGGTGGTGCCGAAGTCTCGGTGGCAGGCTCGGCCTATCGCGGCGCCCAGGGCCTGGACCCGGCGCTGATCAAGGAAATCGAGCACATGTACGGCTTCGACAAATCGGCGCCGGAACGCTTGTGGATCATGGTCAAGAACTATGCATCCCTGGATTTCGGCGACAGCTTCTTCCGCGACGCCAAGGTCATCGACCTGATCAAGGAAAAGATGCCGGTGTCGATCTCCCTCGGGCTGTGGAGCACGCTGATCATGTACCTGGTGTCGATCCCGCTGGGGATCGCCAAGGCCAAGCGGCACGGCAGCCACTTCGACGTCTGGACCAGTTCGGCGATCATTGTCGGCTACGCGATCCCGGCGTTCCTGTTCGCCATCCTGTTGATCGTGGTGTTCGCCGGCGGCAGTTACCTGGACTGGTTCCCCTTGCGCGGGCTGACCTCCAACAACTTCGATGAACTGAGCATGGGCGGCAAGATCCTCGACTACTTCTGGCACCTGGCGCTGCCGGTGACCGCGCTGGTCATCGGCAACTTCGCAACCATGACCCTGCTGACCAAAAACAGCTTCCTCGACGAGATCAACAAGCAATACGTGATCACCGCCAGGGCCAAGGGCCTGACCAACCACCGCGTGCTGTACGGCCACGTGTTCCGCAACGCCATGCTGCTGGTGATCGCCGGGTTTCCTTCGGCCTTCATCGGCATCTTCTTCACCGGCTCGTTGCTGGTGGAGGTGATCTTCTCCCTCGACGGCCTCGGCCTGATGAGTTTCGAGGCGGCGATCAACCGCGATTACCCGGTGGTGTTCGGCACGCTGTTCATCTTCACCCTGCTCGGGCTGGTGGTGAAACTGATCGGCGACCTCACCTACACCTTTGTCGATCCGCGCATCGACTTCGAAAGCCGGGAGCATTGAGATGAACCTGTCCCCTCTCAATCGCCGCCGCTTCGAACTGTTCAAGGCCAACAAGCGTGGCTGGTGGTCGCTGTGGCTGTTCCTGATCCTGTTCGGCGCAAGCCTGGGTGCCGAGTTGATCGCCAACGACAAGCCGCTGATGGTGCACTACGACAACAACTGGTACTTCCCGGCGCTCAAACGCTACCCGGAAACCACCTTTGGCGGCGAATTTCCGCTAGAGGCGAACTACAAGAGTCCGTACATCCGTGAACTGCTCAAGGCCAAAGACGCCTGGGTGCTGTGGGCGCCGATTCCCTACAGCTACCAGAGCATCAACTACGACCTGAAAGTCCCGGCCCCGGCCCCGCCCTCGACGGACAACCTGCTGGGCACCGACGATCAGGGCCGCGACGTGCTGGCCCGGGTGATCTACGGCTTCCGCATTTCGGTGCTGTTCGCCCTGACCCTGACCGTGCTCAGCTCGATCATCGGCGTGATCGCCGGGGCCTTGCAGGGTTTCTACGGCGGCTGGGTGGATCTGGCCGGGCAGCGGTTCCTGGAAATCTGGTCCGGATTGCCGGTGCTGTACCTGCTGATCATCCTTGCCAGTTTCGTGCAGCCCAACTTCTGGTGGTTGCTGGGGATCATGCTGCTGTTCTCGTGGATGAGCCTGGTGGACGTAGTGCGCGCCGAATTCCTGCGTGGGCGCAACCTGGAATACGTGCGCGCCGCGCGCGCCCTGGGCATGCAAAACGGCGCGATCATGTTCCGTCACATCCTGCCCAACGCGATGGTCTCGACCATGACCTTCATGCCGTTCATCCTCACCGGCGCCATCGGTACGCTGACCGCCCTGGACTTCCTCGGCTTCGGCTTGCCGGCGGGCAGCCCGTCCCTGGGTGAACTGGTGGCCCAGGGCAAATCCAACCTGCAGGCGCCGTGGCTGGGCATCAGCGCCTTCGCCGTGCTGGCCTTGATGTTGAGTCTGCTGGTGTTCATCGGCGAGTCCGCTCGCGATGCCTTCGACCCGAGGAAGTGAAATGAATCAGCACAATCTGATCGAAGTGCGCGACCTGTCCGTCAATTTTGTCGTCGGCAATCGCTGCCAGCGAGCGGTCGAAGGCGTCAGCTTCGACATCAAGCGCGGTGAAACCCTGGCGTTGGTCGGCGAGAGCGGTTCCGGCAAGTCGGTCACCGCACACTCGATCCTGCGCCTGCTGCCCTACCCGCTCGCCCGGCATCCGTCCGGCACCATCTTGTATTCCGGGCAGAACCTGCTGGACCTGAAAGAAAAAACCATCCGCCACATTCGCGGCAACCGGATTGCGATGATCTTCCAGGAGCCGATGACCTCGCTCAATCCCCTGCACTCGATCGAGAAGCAGATCAACGAAGTGCTGGGCATCCACAAGGGCCTGACCGGCAAGGTCGCGACCAAACGCACCCTGGAGCTGCTGGAGATGGTCGGCATCCCCGAGCCGCACAAGCGACTCAAGGCCCTGCCCCACGAATTGTCCGGCGGCCAGCGTCAGCGGGTGATGATCGCCATGGCCCTGGCCAACGAGCCGGAACTGCTGATCGCCGACGAGCCGACCACCGCGCTGGACGTGACCGTTCAGCTGAAAATCCTCGAATTGCTCAAGGAATTGCAGGCCCGATTGGGCATGGCCCTGCTGCTGATCAGCCATGATTTGAACCTTGTGCGAAGAATTGCGCACCGCGTATGTGTCATGCAGCAAGGTTGCATCGTCGAACAGGCATCGTGCGAAGAACTGTTCCGCGCGCCGCAGCATCCGTACACTCGGGAACTGCTGGCAGCGGAGCCCGGCGGCAAGCCTGCAAGCAACGTGATCGGTCCGCCGTTGCTGGCGGTCGAGGACCTCAAAGTCTGGTTTCCGATCAAGAAAGGCCTGCTCAAGCGCACGGTGGATTACGTCAAGGCGGTCGACGGCATCAATTTCAGCCTGCCCCAGGGCCAGACCCTGGGGATAGTGGGAGAAAGCGGTTCCGGCAAATCGACCCTGGGCCTGGCAATTTTGCGGTTGATCGCCAGCAAGGGCGCCATCCGCTTTGAAGGCCAGCAGCTAGACTGCCTGACGCAGCAACAGGTCAGGCCGCTGCGACGGGAGATGCAAGTGGTGTTTCAGGACCCGTTCGGCAGCCTGAGCCCGCGGATGTGCGTGAGCCAGATCGTTGGCGAGGGCCTGCGGATCCACAAGATGGGCACCGAGGCGGAACAGGAACAAGCGATCATTGCGGCACTCAAGGAGGTAGGTCTGGACCCGGAAACCCGGCACCGCTACCCCCACGAATTTTCCGGCGGGCAACGGCAGAGAATCGCCATTGCCCGGGCATTGGTGTTAAAACCGGCGTTGATTTTGCTGGACGAGCCGACTTCGGCCCTCGACCGCACGGTACAACGCCAGGTAGTGGAGCTTTTGCGTTCACTGCAAACCAAGTACAACCTGACGTATCTGTTTATCAGCCATGACCTGGCTGTGGTGAAAGCGCTGAGCCACCAGTTGATGGTGGTCAAGCATGGCCAAGTGGTCGAACAGGGAGACGCGCAAAGCATTTTTGCCGCCCCCCAACATCCGTATACACAGCAGTTGCTGGAAGCCGCTTTTTTGGCTCCGGCCACTGCGCAATAACCTGAAAGAGGAGCAACACATGGGTTTTCTCGCCGGTAAGCGCGTACTGATCGTCGGTGTCGCCAGCAAGCTGTCCATCGCATCCGGCATCGCTGCCGCCATGCATCGCGAGGGCGCTGAGCTTGCCTTCACTTATCAGAACGACAAACTCAAGGGTCGTGTCGAAGAGTTCGCACAAGGCTGGGGTTCGAGCCCTGAGCTGTGCTTCCCGTGCGACGTGGCCAGCGATGAAGAAATCGCCAAGGTCTTCGAAGAGCTGAGCAAGAAGTGGGACGGCCTGGACTGCATCGTGCACTCCGTCGGCTTCGCCCCGGGCGACCAACTGGACGGCGACTTCACCGAAGCCACCACCCGCGAAGGTTTCCGCATCTCCCACGACATCAGCGCCTACAGCTTCGTGGCCCTGGCCAAGGCTGGCCGCGAAATGATGAAAGGCCGCAACGGCAGCCTGCTGACCCTGTCGTACCTGGGCGCCGAGCGCACCATGCCGAACTACAACGTCATGGGCATGGCCAAGGCTTCCCTGGAAGCTGGCGTACGTTACCTGGCCGGCTCCCTGGGCCCGGACGGTACTCGCGTCAACTGTGTATCGGCAGGTCCGATCCGCACCCTCGCCGCTTCCGGCATCAAGAACTTCCGCAAGATGCTGGCCGCCAACGAAGCGCAAACCCCGCTGCGCCGCAACGTCACCATCGAAGAAGTCGGCAACGCCGGCGCCTTCCTGTGCTCGGACCTGGCGTCCGGCATCAGCGGTGAAATCATGTACGTGGACGGTGGCTTCAACACCACGGCCATGGGCAGCATCGAAGAGTAATCTTCGCTCAGCCAAAAAAACCCGCCGCTTTTGGCGGGTTTTTTATGCCTGCGATTTCCCGGACAAACACAATCCCCCTGTGGGAGCGGGCTTGCTCGCGATTACGGCCTGTCAGTCGACATCAATGGTGAATGTCAGTCCGATATCGCGAGCAAGCTCGCTCCCACAGGGGATCATGTTCAGTCAGCTATCGGCGTCAGGCATTTGGCAAACAACTGCTGAATCGGCTGCATCCGCTGGCTATAGCGCTGCAACAGCACGATCTCCCGATGGAAGGTCAGTTCGCCCAGCGGGACGATCCGCACCCCCGCCCCATGCTCCAGCCACAGCCCCGCCTCCGGCAACAACGAAACCCCCAACCCACACTCGACCATTTTGACAATGGCCTCCAGTTCATCCAGCTCCAGCGCCACGTGCACCTCGATCTTCTGTTCACGCAGAAACCGCGTCACCAGCCGCCCGCCAAACGAATTGCGGTCGTAGCGCACATGAGGGTGCTCGGCGAGCAGTTGCAGCGGATCATCGCCGTCCAGGTCCGCCGGTACGATCAGCACGAACGGTTCCCGGCGAATGACCTGCGCAGACAATTCCTTGGGCAACTCAAACGGCGGCTTGATCAGGATCGCCAGGTCCACTTCTCCCGTGTCGACCTGGCTCAGCAGGTTCAGTGACACACCGGGCACCAGCTTGGGCTCCAGCAAGGGCGCCTGTTGGCGCAAGCGCACCAGCGCCTGAGGCAGCAGCCCGGTCTGAGCGGTCGCCACTGCGCCGATTCTCAGTTCGCCACGGTACTCACTGACATCGTCGCTGACGGCCATGCGGCTGAAGGTCTCGAGCATTTCCCTGGCCATCGGCAACGCACGCTGCCCCGCCGCGTTGAGCAGCGCCTGGCGGCCGGTGCGGTCGAACAGACGGATGCCAAGGGCTTGTTCCAGGTTGCGAATCTGCGCGCTGACCGCCGATTGCGTCAGGCCGATGTGCATGCCCGCTGCCGCGAACGTGCCGTAACGCGCCACCGCGATAAAGGTTTTCAGTTCGCGCAGCATGGCGGCCTCGATTGATCGAAATAATTTTAGCTCGATGCAAAAATTATCGTCTTTCAATCAAAAAGCACAGGGCTAAACTCGACACATTCCCACCCACACCGAGGTTCGCCTGATGCAACTGTCCCCTTTTCACCTGGCCATTCCGGTCTACGACTTGCCGGCCGCCCGACATTTCTATGGTTCAGTGTTTGGCCTGGAGGAAGGTCGTTCCAGCGAGCATTGGGTGGACTTCAATTTTTTCGGCCATCAACTGGTGATTCACCTGGCGCCGAAAAACCCCACGCAAGAAGCCGCGCACACCAATGCCGTGGATGGTCACGATGTGCCGGTGCCACATTTTGGCGTGGTGCTCGGGATGGCCGAGTGGGAGGCGCTGGCCGAGCGGCTGAAGTCGCTGGAGACACGCTTCGTGATCGAACCGGGGATTCGTTTTCAGGGGCTGGTGGGTGAACAGGCGACGATGTTTCTGTTTGATCCTTGCGGGAATGCGCTGGAGTTCAAGGCGTTCAAGGATATTGGGCAGTTGTTTGCCAAGTAGGCGTTGCCTGTCGGGACGCCATCGCGAGCAAGCTCGCTCCCACAGGATTTATGAACGCCACAAATCCACTGTGGGAGCGAGCCTGCTCGCGAAGAGGCCCGCTAATGCAACACCGCCCTAACGGCTCATCACACGCTCGGCCTCCTCCAGCAGTTCCTCGATTGAGTCATGAACAGTGGGGTTATATTCGACCTGGGTAACGCTGAACCGAATGTCATAACTGCGATGCGCCGTGGCGTTGCGCTCATCGAGTATCTCATTGAGTCGCACCTTGATCGCCTCGATCTCAACGGCACTGGATCCGGTCAGCAGCGCCACGAACCGGTCGCCGTCGAGTCGGCCGACCACATCGTTTTCACGAAAGCCGATACGCAGGACATCGGCGAACGTCTTGAGCGCATCGTCACCTTTGGCCCGGCCATACAGATAGCAGATGAGCTTGAATTCATCGAGGCTGAAGTACAGCAGTGTCGCCGGCGTCTCCAGTTGTCGGCAGGCGTCCAGCCCGAGTTGGGCCAATGCGGTGAAACCATGGCGATTGGACAGCAGCGTCAGCTCGTCCATGCTCGCCATCTGCACCCCTGCCAGTTCTTGTTCGGCCTGGCGAGCCAGTTCGCGCAACCGTTCACGTTCTTGCTGTGGCGTGAGCAACGGGTTGGCTGATTGGCCCGGTTTACCTGTTTTGCCTGAGATCAACATCGTTCACTCCCTTGGCGGGTATGTACGTTAGAGTCGCCCGTACCCACATTGACTCCCTGTAAGCGTGCCGCTGGTCAGCTACCTGCCACCGGGCACGGTCCTCCCGCATCGGCCCAGCGCTTGAACCGGGCGACGAAAGTATCGTGGGGCACCGGCACCGGCGCGCGATTGCCGCCGGGGTTCCAGCCCCACAGCACCAGCTTGTCGTCGCTGACGTGCTTGATCAGCGCGGCAAAATCCCGATCGCCGTTGCTGGAGCGATCCTTGATCATCGCGCACAGCCGGTCGGCTGGCAGGCCGATCCAGGCCATGCGGTGCGCGGCCGGTGGCAAACTCCAGTGCGGCGCACCCGGTGGTGCGTGGGGGCCGTAACTGGCCGGCGGATTGCTTTGCGCATGGCAGGTTGCACAGGGCAACCCGGCCGAACCCTTGCCGTCCATGCCACGCACGACATTCATGGCGTGGGGCACGCCGGCATCGAATTGCAGCGGCGAATCCCCAGGAATATGGCAGTTCTGGCAACGGGGGCTCTGGAAGACCTTCTGCACGGTGTCGAACGCCTGCAAGGCCTCGCGGTCATCGGCGAGCACGTGCGATGCGTAGGCGATGAGACAGATCAGGATCACCGCCCCAAGCAACCAGTGATGTCGTTTCATCTCACACCCCCGCCAGCTGCAAGGGCAGCTCCCGCAGGCGCTGCCCGGTCAGGGCAAACACCGCATTGGCTACCGCTGGCGCCATGGGCGGCACACCGGCTTCGCCGATACCACCGGATTTGTCGCTGCTGGGCACGATATGCACTTCGACCACCGGCATTTCGTTGAGCCGCAGCACCCGATAGTCGTGATAGTTGGACTGCACCACCTGCCCGTCCTTGAGTGTCAGCTTGCTGTGCAAGGCGAAGCTGAGGCCAAAGGTAATACACGATTCCATCTGCGCGGCGATGCTCTGCGGGTTGACCGCAATGCCGCAATCCACCGCGCACACCACCCGGTGCACGCGGATGGCGAGGTTCTCCTGGGACACCTCGGCCACCTGGGCCACGTAGCTGCCGAACGACTCATGCACCGCCACACCCAGGGCATGGCCGTCCGGCAGTGGCGCCGTCCAGTTGGCCTTCTCCACCGCGAGGTTCAGCACACCCAGATGGCGCGGATGGTCCTTGAGCAAGGTGCGCCGATATTCCACCGGATCCTTGCCGGCCGCCGTGGCCAGTTCATCGATCAGCGACTCCATGACAAACGCGGTGTGGGTGTGCCCCACCGAACGCAGCCACAACACGCTGATGCCGGTCTGCGGTGAATGCAGTTCAATCTGGTGATTGGCCAACCCTTCGAGGTAGGGGCTGTCCGCCACGCCTTCGACGGAGGTCTTGTCGATCCCGTCCTTGACCATGCTCGCTTCAAGCGAGGTCCCGGCCATGATCGACTGGCCGACCATCACATGCTTCCAGGCCAGTGGCAGGCCGTCAGCGCCGAGCCCGATACGCGCATGGTGCAGGAACGCCGAGCGGTAATAGCCGCCGCGGATGTCGTCCTCCCGCGCCCACACGGTTTTCACCGGTGCACCGGCAGCCTTGGCGACATACACCGCTTCGCTGACGAAATCCGACGTCGGATTGGCCCGGCGCCCAAAGCCGCCACCGAGAAACTCGGTATGGATCTCGACCTGTTCGGGTTTGAGCCTGGTGATTTTCCCGGCGACCATTTGGTCCAGGGTCTGGAACTGGGTGCCAGTCCAGATTTCGCATTTGTCCTTGGTGATGCTCACCGTGCAGTTCAGTGGCTCCATCGGCGCGTGTGCCAGGTAAGGCACGCTGTATTCAACGTCGATTTTCTTGGCCGCTTTCGCCAGCGCAGCCTGGGTATCCCCCGCCTGGCCTGCGTTCAGGCCGGGGGTGGTGGCGAGTTTGCGGAAGTTCTCCAGCAACGCCTGGCTGTCGAGCCCGGCGTTCGGCCCCGGATTCCACTCGATTTTCAGCGCATCGCGCCCCAGCTTCGCCGCCCAAAAATGATCGGCAATCACCGCGATACCGGTCGGCACTTGCACCACTTTGTGCACACCCGGAATCGCCAGCGCTTCGGCGCCTTCAAAGGATTTGACGCTGCCGCCGAAGGTGGGCGAACGGGCGACCATCGCAGTCATCAGCCCGTCAAACTGCACGTCCATGCCGAACTTCGCCCGGCCGGTGATTTTTTCCGGAGTGTCCAGACGCTGGGTGGGTTTGCCGATCAGCCGCCAGTCCTTTGCGTCCTTGAGTTTGATCGAGGCCGGGTCTGGCCGTGGCAGTTGCCCTGCGTCATCGGCCAGTTCGCCGTAGGTGGCACGGTGCTCACCGGCTATGACCACCCCCGATTCGGTATGAATCTCGGACGGCGCGACGTTGAAACGCTTGGCCGCTGCGTCGATCAACATCAAACGCGCCGCCGCGCCGGCCTGGCGATAGCGGTCGAACTCCATCCAGGTCGAGGTCGAGCCGCCGGTGATTTGCATCCCGCCAAAACCAGGCAGGCCGTAATCGGCGGCCGAAGCCGGTGCATGCTCGACGCGGATTTTCGTCCAGTCGGCGTCCAGTTCTTCGGCGATCAGCATGGTCAGGCCGGTCCAGATGCCCTGGCCCATTTCCGAGTGCCCCAGCAATACGGTGACACTGTTGTCGTTGCCAATACGCAGGAAGGCATTGGGCGCAAACACGTTGCCCTGGTTTTCCGCGCCCATGGCGAAACGGTGGGCACCGGGCATGGCAAACGCGACCACCAACCCGCCGCCCAGCATGGCACTGCCCTTGAGAAAACCACGGCGCGATAACACGTTGATGCTGTTCATGGCGCAAGCTCCCTTCAACCCGGCCTCAACCCAGCTCGGCGGCGCGCTTGACCGCCGCGCGGATCCTCGGGTAAGTGCCGCAACGGCAGATGTTCCCGGACAGCGCCTGATCGATGTCGCTGTCGGTCGGTTTCAGAATTTTCGCCAGCAATGCGGCCGCCGACATGATCTGCCCGGACTGACAGTAGCCACACTGGACCACGTCAAGTTCCGCCCAGGCCTGTTGGACCGGGTGCGAACCATCCGCGGAAAGGCCTTCGATGGTGAGAATCTTTTGCCCATGGGCCACGGCCGTGGCCGGTGTGATGCACGAGCGCAGCGGTGCGCCATCGACGTGCACGGTGCAGGCCCCGCATTGGGCGATGCCGCAGCCGAATTTGGTGCCGGTGAGGTGGGCGACATCGCGCAAGACCCAGAGCAGCGGCATGTCGGCGGGGACATCCAGCTCCTGATCCTGGCCATTGATGTTCAGGGTCAGCATGGCGCGGTTCCTCAGACTCAGGGTGATCTGAAGGGGCGTCGCTGCGGCCTTGTAAAACCTGCGCGCGCCTCGGGTTACCCCTTCAGCTAAGCGCAAATTTGCCGGCAGGCCGTGGCGTATCGACCACCGGTCACCTGTAGGAGCGAGCTTGCTCGCGAAAAACGTCAGTACAACGCGGTCATTCAGACAGGGCGCGTTATCGTTGACGTCCGTCGCGAGCAAGCTTCGCTCCTACACCCTCGATTTGAACAAAATACCGGTGTAACGCGACAGAAACAGCCCGAATGCCATACACCAAAGCAGCGCCGACATTCCCAATCCCCACCCGGAATAAGGCACCAGCAACACCCGTGACACACCCGCCAGCAACAACAGGGCAAACCCCACAACGATCGCCTTTGACGGCTGCAACAAGCGCCCGGTGTGCCCCAGGCTGACCCGCGCGATCATCGCCAGAACCAACCCGCCGATGCCGCCGACGGCCAGCGAATGGGTGGCCAGGCTTTGCTGCGGCATCCAGCCCAGGTGCCACAGCGCCATGGCCAGCGCCGCCACCGCGAGCCAGGTGTAAGCCAGGTACAGCGACCACAGCAGCGGCACGCGCCACAGACCGCGATCATGCCAGCGCCACAATCGCAGCAGATGCAAACCGCTGATCAACGCAAACAACAGCGCCAGCCACACGCGTGGGGCGTCATTCAAACCGGCGGCAAAAGACACCGCCGCCAGCATCGCGCTGATCAGCAACACCTTGCCCGGCAACGGATGAGCCGCAGGCGTTGCGGGACGGTTCAAGCCGCGCTGGATGAAGAACGGAATCACCCGCCCGCCGATCACGCTCATCAGCGCGCCCACCAGCCACAAAGCGGCCAGCACGCCATGCCGCTGCAGATTCACGTCTTCATTGAAAATACCCAGCAACGTCAGCGCCTGACAGCCTGCCAACAACGTGACCATCAGTAAAACCGGATAATTTTCCCGCTTGCCGGCGGCGATCAAATCCCGTCCCAGCACACACGCCAGCAGCGGCAGAAAGGGCACTTGCAAGGCCAGCAACAGGATGGCGGGTATCGGCATCAACCAGGCCAGCCGAGCGATCAGCCATACCAGCACCAGCCCGATCAGCGGCCACCCATTGAGCCCTGGCCGGCCGGTCCAGTTAGGTACCGCCGTCAACAGAAACCCGGCAATGATGGCCGCGGTAAAACCAAACGGCATTTCATGGCGATGCCAGGCGAGCATGCCACCCATTGGTTGTGCGCCGGGGAGTCGACCGTACAACCACAACGCCCAGACCGCCACCGCGATGGCCGCGAACCCGGCACCCGCCAGAAAAAACGGGCGAAAGCCGAGGGAGAAAACAGGTGCAGCAGCGATTCCACGCATCACGCCACCACTCTGGCCGGAGTTTGGCTCAGCCCGTACTGCGACAGCAGCCGCATGACATAGCCGATTTTCAGCAGGGTCGGGCCGAGGATGGTCATGGCGTGCATCGACACCAGGGCGACAATCGACAGGTGCCCTGCATAGAGATAGGCGCCGTAGACTCCGGCGAGCAACATGACCAGGCCAACGCCGAGTACCCGATTGGAGAGATGCAGAACGTTTTGAGGGTTGCTGAAGAAATGGGACATTTTCCGTACGCCTGTAGCCGCTCAGTTGTACGTTTGATGTTTCATGTTCCGTGCCAGCTCATGAGCCCTTGTAAACCGGCACCTCCAGATCAACGAAGTCAATTTGACTCAACCGAGATATTGTCCTTATGACCACATAAAGAGTCATTACGACAACAATGTCCTCCAGACACGGTTCAACCAACCTAAAAGCAAACCAATATCATTTGCACAGACATGGGCCATTTGCTTTAATCGCGATCAATTCTTATTTGCACAAGGGCGTGAACCGCCCATGGACATGCGCTCACGATGACGGTTGCCGATTCCTCCTGCGTCCAGACCCTCTACGCCACGCATCACCGCTGGTTGCACGCGCTGCTGCGCCGGCGTCTGAACAACGCGTTTGATGCTGCCGACCTGGCCCATGACACCTTCATCCGTGTGCTCAAGCGCCCTCAGGTGTTCGACGGCGAAACCCACGAGCGTTCGTATCTGGCGACCATCGCCCGAGGCTTGTGTATCGATCACTGGCGTCGTCGGCAACTTGAACAGGCCTGGCTGGAGACCCTCGCAGCGCAGCCCCAAGCCGTTCACCCTTCGCCAGAGCAGCGGGCGATCATCGTCGAAACCCTGTATGAAGTGGACGCCATGTTGCAACGCTTGCCCCAACGGGTACGTGATGCGTTCTTGTTGGCCCAGTTGCAGGGGTTGCCCTACCGCGCCATCGCCGAAGAAATCGGCGTGTGCGAGCGCATGGTGAAGAAGTACCTGGCCCAGGCATTGATGCATTGCGCCATGCTCGAAGCAGAACTCGATGGCCTGCTGATTCAATGACACAGACCGCATCGAACGCCATCAGCCATGCCAGTCTCGAACAAGCTGCGCAATGGTATGTCCAACTCAACGACCAACAGGCCGGGGAACAAGACCGCCAGCACTGGCAAGCCTGGCTGACGCAAAGTAGCGAGCATCAGGCTGCCTGGCATTATGTCGAGCGGGTTGGCCAGCGCTTTGCCGCCTTGCAGAACGATCATCCGCAAGCGGTCAGCCATGTACTGCGCAACACCGAACGTGCCGCCATCAGTCGCCGCCACACCGTGAAGGGTCTGCTGGTTCTGGTGTCGGGAGGTTTGCTTGGGTGGAGTGCCTGGGAGGAAACCGCCCTGGCGCCCACCCTGGTTCGCTGGCGCGCCGACCTCTCCACCGGCACCGGCGAAACCCGCGAAACCCGGCTCAGCGATGGCAGCCAGATCTGGCTCAATGCGTTGAGCGCGCTGAATGTTCGGTTCGACAGCACACAACGACTGCTGCTGTTGCGGCTTGGGGAGGTGTTGATCGATACCGCCAAAGACAGCCACCGCCCGCTGCTGGTGCACACCGCCCAGGGCCGGATGCGCGCGCTGGGCACGCACTTCAGTGTGCGTCAGGAGGATCGGCAGACATTGCTCAACGTCTACAAAGGCGCCGTTGAAGTCCGGACTGCCCAAGGCCAGGTTCAGGTGGTGGAAGCGGGACGCCAAGTGGCATTCGGCGAAAACCACATTCCGACACCGACCGCCGCCACGGCGACTCGTGAAGCCTGGCGCCGTGGCCTGCTGCTGGCAGACAACCTGCCGTTGGGCCAATTGCTCCAGGAGCTGAGCCAGTACCGTCACGGGCATCTGGGCTGCGACCCGTCGGTGGCCGGGCTGCCGGTCATGGGTTCGTTCCCGCTCAAGGACACCGATCAGGCCTTGCGCCTGCTGGAAGCGGCATTGCCGGTACGGGTGCAGAAGCCGCTGGACTGGTGGGTCAACGTCGGCCCAAAAGCCTGATGAAGGTTTTTTCTGCCGCGCCGGTTCCCTTTTGCCTTTTTCGTCCGGTTAACCCTTCAAGCACCTCGATTGCCGATTGATCCGACTCCCGGGAACCCCATGTCGCGCGCCACCGTTACCCGCAACCGCTTCGCCTTGCATCCGCTGATGCTGGCTCTGGCGGTTGTCTTGCCGGGCCTGGACGTGTCGCGGACTCAAGCCGCCCCCCTCGTCAACAGCGAACAACCCGGCAGCCAGGCACGCCATTACGCCATCGCTGCCGGATCGCTGGTGAGCGTCCTCAACCGCTTTGCCGAACAGGCCGGGATTTTTCTCGCCGGACACAATGACCTCGCGGCCGGCAAACGCAGCCCTGGTCTTGACGGTGTCTACAGCCAGCAGCAAGCGTTGCAACGACTGCTGCAAGGCAGTGGCCTGCAAGCGCAACGCCAGAGCACCGGCAGCTACGTGCTGCTGGCCACAGCCGTGACACAAGATGCACTGGAACTGGGGGCGACGAACATTTCCGGGCAGGCACCCGGTACGATCAGCGAAGACTCCCGCGCCTACACCGTCGGCTCGACGTCTTCAGCCACTGGCTTGGCGCTGTCCCTGCGCGAAACGCCGCAATCGGTCACGGTCATCACCCGCCAACTCATGGACGACCAAGGGGCCACCAGCATCGTCGATGTCCTGCGCCGCACTCCTGGCATCAGCGTGCAAAACTACGACAGCGAACGCTGGGAATTTTCCAGTCGTGGCTTGCCGATCACCAATTTCCAGTACGACGGCGTCAATACCGACTACGACGGTGTCTACGACTACGGCACCTCGAGCACCGACATGGCACCCTATGACCGCGTTGAGATCATCAAAGGCGCGACCGGCCTGATGACCGGGGCGGGTGATCCCTCGGCAACCGTCAATCTGATTCGCAAGCGCCCGACCCCGGCATTCAAAGCCTCGGTCACCGGCACCGTCGGCTCATGGGACAACTATCGCAGCGAAGGCGATATTTCCGGCCCGCTGAGCGCCAGCGCAAATCTCCGCGGGCGTCTGGTCGGGGTCCACCAGGACCGCAGCGCCTACACCGATCACTACCGCAGCACCAAGGACATCGCCTACGGCATTGTCGAAGTCGACTTGACCCCGGACACCCTTGTCACCGTCGGTATCGACCAGCAAGACACCCGTTCCCGGGGCGCCAGCTGGACCGGTTTCCCGATGTACTACAGCGACGGCTCGCGCACCGATTTCTCCCGTTCCTTCAACCCGGCCACCGACTGGAGCCGTCGCGACTTCACCAACCAGACGGTGTTCGCCTCCGTGCAGCAGCAACTGACCAACGATTGGGCACTCAAGGTCAGTTACGACCGCAAACACCGCCAGCACGATACCTTCCTCGCCTCCGCCAGTGGCGGCAACCCGGACCCGGTCAGCGGTAACGGCATGTTCATGTACATGGGCAAGTTCGCGGGTGATCAGGTTCAGGACAACATCGACGTCAACCTGACCGGTCCATTCACCCTATGGGGTGGCGATCACGAACTGATCGTCGGTTTCATGTCAATGAACACGCGCCAGGACATCCCGGTGTACGGTTCGGTGTACCCGCCAATGGACGGCAGCATCTTCGACTGGCGCGGCGAGTTTGCGAAACCCGGGATCCCACGGGTGGGCACCAACGACATTGTCCAGCGCCAGACCGGTGCCTACCTGGCCACCCGGCTCAAGCCCGTCGATGACCTGGCGCTGATCCTCGGCACGCGTGTCAGCGACTTCTCGGGGCACGACGACCTGGATTACAGCGACCCGCACACCGCCGACCTGCGCGACAGCTATCGTCAAAGCGGTGTCGTCACGCCTTACGCCGGACTGGTCTACGACCTCGACGACACTTACTCGGTGTACACCAGTTACACCAGCATCTATCAGCCGCAAATGAGCAAGGACGCCAACCGGCGACTGCTCGATCCGGTACAAGGCAAAAGTCTTGAAGCGGGCATCAAGGCTGAATACTTCGATGGGCGCCTGAACGCCAGGTTCGCCCTGTACCGCATCGAACAGGACAACATCGCCGAGTATGTCAGCGGCGTTGATACCGAGTCGGTGTACCGTGCCGTCCAGGGCGCCACCACCAAAGGCTTCGAGATCGAACTGGCCGGCGAGTTGCGGGACGGCTGGAACCTGTCGGCCGGCTACACCTATAACCACACCCGCGATGCCAAGGGTGATTACGTCTACGGTTCGGTGCTGCAAACCACTGCACCGGAACAGGTGGTGCGAGTATTCAGCACCTACCGCCTGCCTGGACCCTGGGACAGGCTCACCGTCGGTGCAGGCGTGAACTGGCAAAGCGAATTCTTTGGCAATGTGTTCCGTCCCGACCCCGCCGATACGGTGAACTTCGGTCAGTACACGACGATCACCCAGCCCGGTTACGCCCTGGTGGACGCGATGGCGCGCTATCGCTTCAACGAGCACCTGAGCACCACACTGAACGTGAAGAACCTGTTCGATAAAACCTACTACACCGGGCTTGGCAACTTTGGCACCGGGTTTTATGGCGAACCGCGCGCCGTACAACTGACCACCCGATGGGCGTTCTGATCGTGGCCTGAAACGGGTGTTTGGCGATCTACGGTACTGCCGAACGAACTCAGGCTGGCTACGCTGTAATCCAGCATGCATAACCTGCCGAGGAGTGCCCGCCATGCAACGTGTTCAAAAACTCACGCCCTGCCTGTGGTTCGACAATCAGGCCGAAGAGGCGGCAAAGTTCTATTGCTCGATCTTCGACCATTCGAAAATCACCGCCATCACCCATTACGGCCACGCCGGATTCGAGTTCCACGGCCGGCCCGAAGGTTCGGTCATGACCGTCAGCTTCGAGCTCGACGGGCAGAGTTTCACCGGGCTCAACGGCGGGCCGCTGTTTACGTTCAGTGAGGCGGTTTCGTTTCAGGTCAATTGCCTGAGCCAGGAAGAAGTCGATCATTACTGGGGCAACCTGTCGGCCGGCGGCGCGCCCGAGGCCCAGCAGTGCGGCTGGCTCAGGGACAAGTTCGGGTTGTCGTGGCAGATCGTCCCCGTCGCGATGATGGACATGATCAAAGACCCCGACACGAAAAAATCCCAACGGGCCATGCAGGCGATGATGCAGATGAAAAAACTCGATATCGCCGAACTGCAACGAGCCTTTGACGGCGAGAGCTAATACACTCGGGCACTGACCTGCCGAGGAGCGAGCATGAAGCACGCCGTTGCCAAGAACGCCGACAAGGCCCCGCGCTTCTGGCGCGATGATGCCCTGCCTTTCATCGAAGCCCGCTCCATCGCCGACGGGCGCGAAGTCTGCTACACACGGCATGCCCACGAGCACTTTTCCATCGGAGCGATCACCGCCGGGCGCAGCACCTATCTCCATGAGCAGTCGGCGTTCGAGGTCAGCGTCGGCACTGTCGTGCTGATGAACCCCGGTGACGTCCACGCCTGCAACCCGATCGAAGACCAACCCTGGTCGTACCTGATGCTGTACGTCGATACGCCGTGGCTGACCGATTTGCAACATCAGCTCGGGTTCAGCGATGACGCGGCGTTTCGCCGCTTTTCAGTGACCCATACCCGGGACGCCAACCTGTTTGCCGGCCTCGCGGGCTTGTATGAGGTACTGGTCGATCCACAGCAAGACGTGCTGCGCAAACACAGCGTGGCCGTGGAGTTCTTTACCGAGGTTCAACTCCGGTTCAACCCGGTCGATCAGCCGCTGCGCGAACCCAATTTCAAGCTGGAGCGTGCTGCCGATTACATCCGCGACCACTGCACGCAAACCCTCAAGCTCGAAGACATATGCGAGGCGGCGCAACTGTCACCGTCCTATCTGATCCGCGCCTTCAAACAGCATTACGGCATGACGCCCCACGCGTTCCTGGTGAACCGGCGCATCCAGTTCGCCCAGGATCAATTGCGCAGCGGCAAGCTGATTGCGGACGTGGCACTGGAAGCGGGGTTCGCCGATCAGGCGCATTTTCAACGGGCATTCAAACAGCACCTGGCGGCGACACCGGGGCAGTATCGGGGCTGAGGCAACACAAAGATGCTCTTGAGCCTGACTCTCCCCTGTGGCGAGGGGGCTTGCCCCCGTTGGGCTGCGAAGCGGCCCCCGACGTTCTTTCAGACATACATTGCATGCAGGATTTACGACGGCTGCGCCGCCGAACGGGGGCAAGCCCCCTCGCCACAAAGTGCTCTCTCGCCACAAAACCTGCAGTGACTGCCGTTACGGCAGCAACAGGTACACCGCGCTCACCACCAGCAGCAGCGCCATGGTGCGATTGAACAGGCGCATTCCGGCCGGGTTGTTCAGGAAGCCGCGCAGAAATGTCCCGGCATACGCCCAGCAGCCGACCGACGCATAGCAGATCACCAGGTAAATCGCGGCGAATTGCCAAACCAGTCGTGCCTCGCCATCGGCGACAAACGCGCCCATGCCGGCCACGCAGGCCAGCCAGGCTTTCGGGTTGAGCCATTGCATGATGGCGCCATACAGCATCGACGGCGCCTGCGCCGATTCGCTGGCTTGCACCTGCCCATTGTCGGCCGCCAGCTTGAAGGCCATGTACAACAGAAACGCCACGCCTGCCCATTGCACCCCCTGCGTCAGTGCCGGCCATCGTTGCAACAACTCATGCAGCCCCAACCCCATCAGCACCAACAGCAAAACAAACCCCAGGGTGGCCCCGGCCACGTGACGCTGGCTGGCCCGGAAGCCAAACCGCGCGCCGGAACTCAACGCCACAATGTTGACCGGCCCCGGCGTGATGGACGCGACCAGCGCAAACGCTGCCATGGACATCATCAGACTCATTGCACACCTTCTTCCATCGAGTTGAACAAGGCCCTCAAGGTAAAGACCCCACCGGCTCGCGTATTGAAGAAAACTACCCTTCCCGGCCTCGCTACGAGTAATAGCTGACGATGTTTTTCACTTTGCTCAAGGCAGTGCGCAACGAGTCCATGTCCACCGAACCCAACGCCAGGCGTATCGCGTGCGGCACGTGGGCCGAAATCGCAAAAGGCTCGGCCGGCGACACCGACACCTGCTCGCGCATCAGTGCCATGGCTATCTGGTCGGCCCGGGCGTCCTCCGCCAACGGCAGCCAGATGAAGTAGGAATTGGGGTGACTGATGGTCCTGAGCCCTGCCAGCATCTCGCGGGCCAGGGCTTGCCGGGCCCGGGCGTCTGCACGTTTTTGCGATTCCAGTTGGCTGACGGTGCCATCGTCGAGCCAGGCCGTGGCGATGGCGGTCACAACGCCGGGAGTGTTCCAGGTGGTCGCCATGATCGTGCGCTCGAAGGCGGCGACCCATTGCGCCGGTGCGGCGATGAAACCGACGCGCAGCCCGGTGGCGACATTCTTCGACAGACCGGACACATACACCGTCCTCTCCGGCGCCAGCTCGGCCAACGGTGGCGGTACGTTTTCAGCCAGGAACGCGTAGGCGGCGTCCTCGATGATCGTCAGGTCATGCCGGCGCGCAATCGCCACCAGTTGCTCGCGCTGACCGGCGTCCATCACCCAGCCCAGCGGGTTATGCAAGGTCGGCATCGAGTACACGGCCCGTACCGATCGGCTGCGACAGAGTTTTTCCAGGGCAGGCAGATCAGGCCCGGTATCCGTGACCGGAATGGGCAAGACTTCCAGATGCAGGGTTTCGGCCAGCGTCTTGAAACCGGGATAGGTCAGCGCATCGGCGGCGATCACATCACCAGGCTTGAGCAGCGACATCATCGCCACCGCCAGGCCATGCTGGGCGCCGCTGACGATCAACACCTGTTCAGCCGGCACGCTCAGCCCCCGATCAAGCAGATGGCGCGCGACGGAGGCCCGTTCGTGCAGGCGTCCCGCGTGAGGCTGATAGCGCAGGAGGGATTCAAGGTCCCCGGACAACGCCAGTTGACGCAAGGCAGTGCGCAACAGGTCGGCCTGACCGGGTAATGACGGGTAGTTGAAATTCAGGTCGATCATCCCCGCCGCCACCACATGCTGCGAGATGCCCTGCCCCGGCGGCAGCGAGGTCTCCCTGACAAAGGTCCCGCGTCCGGTTTCGCCGCTGACCAGGCCCATACCCTCCAGCTCGGCATACACCCGGCTGGCGGTGACCAGTGCCAGACCGTGCTCGGTTGCCAGTTGCCGGTGAGTCGGCAGGCGCGTACCGGGCGGCAGATGCCCGGAGCGGATGTCGGCGGCAAAGGCATCTACCAGAGTCTTGTAGCGGGATCGAGGCATGTCGAGATGTATCCATGACAATTTTTTGATTGTATCGATAGTCGCTCATAGGATGAGTTTCGTGCAATCAGACAATGAGCGTGAGCCAAATGGAACGGACTTCGAACCTGCAACCCCGGACGCTGGAAAACAGCACCAGCGGCTGGGTCAACGGCCTGATCGGCGTGGTGATCTTCAGCGGCTCGCTGCCGGCGACACGGGTGGCGGTGCTGGAGTTTGACCCCGTGTTCCTGACGGTTGCGCGCGCGACCATCGCGGCGGTCCTGGCGCTGTGCCTGCTGTGGTTATTCAAGGAAAAACGCCCGGCGCGCCAGCAACTGATTCCGTTGATGATCGTCGCCCTGGGCGTGGTCATCGGCTTTCCCCTGTTGACCGCGCTGGCGCTGCAATACGTGACTTCCGCGCACTCCATTGTCTTCGTCGGCCTGTTGCCCCTGGCAACAGCGGTGTTTGGCGTTCTGCGCGGCGGCGAGCGGCCAAGGGCGGCATTCTGGATTTTCTCGGTGCTGGGCAGCCTGCTGGTGGTCGGGTTTGCCCTGTCCCAAGGGCTGACCGCCTCCCCCCAAGGCGACATCCTGATGCTGCTGGCCATCCTCGCCTGCGGCCTGGGTTATGCCGAAGGCGCGAAACTGTCGCGCACCCTCGGTGGCTGGCAGGTGATTAGCTGGGCGCTGGTGCTGTCGCTGCCGGTCGTGGCCGTGCTCAGCTGGATGCGCATGCCGGCTTCGTTCACCGGCATCAGCACGCCGGCCTGGTTCAGCCTGGCTTACGTCTCGCTGTTCAGCATGCTGATCGGTTTCGTGTTCTGGTATCGCGGCCTGGCCCAAGGGGGCATCGCCGCCGTCGGGCAATTGCAGCTGCTTCAGCCGTTTTTCGGGCTGACCCTGGCCGCCACCCTGCTGCATGAGCATGTCAGCCTCGGCATGCTGGGTGTCACCGTCGCCGTGATCCTCTGCGTCGCCGGGGCGAAAAAGTTCGCGAAATAACCCCGTGTACGGTGGTTTGCGCCCATGACTGTATGGGTCTGGCCAAGGGTGAGCCGTGATAAAAATAGCGCTCTTGCTACAGGAGCCCACCATGGACCTCGCCACCCTCACCCTGTTTCTGCCGGCCTGTTTTGCCCTCAACATGGCGCCAGGCCCCAACAACCTGTTGTCGGTCAGCAATTCGACCCGCTATGGCTACCGCACCGCGTGCGTGGCCGGCATCGGCCGGTTGCTGGCGTTCGCCGGGATGATTGCCCTGGCCTCGGCGGGGCTGGCGGTGGTGTTGCAAACCTCTGAGCTGCTGTTCTACGCCATCAAGATCCTTGGCGCGGCATACCTGTTCTACCTCGCCTGGCAATTGTGGCGCGCAGATCCGGGTGTGGAAAACGTGGTCACCTCAGCGCCCGTGGGCACGCTGGCGCTGGCCCGGCAGGAATTCCTGGTCGCGGCCGGCAACCCCAAGGCCATCCTGATTTTCACCGCGTTCCTGCCGCAATTCATCGACTCGACCCACGCCATTGCGCCGCAGTTCGTGGTGCTGGGCGCGCTGTTTCTGGTGCTGGAATGGGTCGCCATCGGCGCTTACGCCTACATGGGCCTGCACATGCGCCGCTGGTTCGCCAGGCCATCGGGCAAGCGGATGTTCAACCGCTGCTGCGCCGGGTTGTTGTCGGCGGCGGCTTCGGTACTTCTGATGGCCAGACGCGCCTGAAGTAGATATTTTTCCCATGTGGGAGCGGGCTTGCTCGCGATTGCTGTCTCACATTCAACATTGATGCTGCCTGACACACCGCCATCGCGAGCAAGCTCGCTCCCACATTGACTCGCAGTGTTCAAAGGAGCGAAATTCGCTGTCGATTTTCCGGTGGAGGTCGCCCATGACGCGATCTATGCTGGGCCCATGAACCTACAAAAAACGCTTCTACCGCCCCGTGCCGAGATGGTTCGCGCCATGCTCGAACGAGACACCTCCTACGAGGGGGTGTTTTTCACGGCGGTCAAGACCACAGGCATCTTCTGCCGTCCCGGTTGCACCGCCCGCAGCCCGAAGCCTGAGAACGTCGAGTTCTTTGCCAGCGCCGAACAATGCCTGGCGGCGGGCTATCGCGCCTGCAAGCGCTGCAAACCGCTGGACACCGCCGCCAGCGCGCCGGACTGGGTGCAGAAACTGTTCAAGTCGGTAGACGCCGACCCGGAACAGCGCTGGACCGACGCCCGGCTACTGGCTGAAGGCATCGAACCACTGAAACTGCGTCGCTGGTTCAAGCAGCACTTCGGCATGACCTTCCACGCCTGGCTGCGCACCCGGCGCCTGGGCATGGCGCTGGGCGGGATCAAACAGGGCGACTCCATCGATGAAGTCGCCTTCGATTCCGGCTACGAGTCCCTGAGCGGTTTTCGCGATGCCTTTCAAAAATCCTTTCACATCACCCCGGGCCGGGCGGCCAACAGCGAGCCGCTGCTGTTCACGCGCCTGACCACCCCCCTGGGGCCGATGATCGCCATGGCCGAACGGCGTGGGCTGGTGCTGCTGGAGTTTCTCGATCAGGCCTCGCTGAACCCTTCGGTCCAGGCGCTGCAAAACCGTTTCGGTTATGCCGTGGCACCGGGGCACAACGCGCATTTGCAGCAGATCGAAGAGCAGTTGTCCGCGTATTTCGCCGGTACGCTCACTGAGTTCAGCGTGGCCTTGCACATGCCCGGTAGCGAGTTTTCCCGCCGGGTCTGGGCTGAACTGGCGAAGATCCCTTACGGCCGGACCACCACCTACGGCGCCATTGCGGCGATTCTGGGCAAGCCCGGTGCCAGCCGGGCGGTGGGCCTGGCCAACGGGCATAACCGCTTATCGATTGTCGTGCCCTGCCACCGGGTGATCGGCGCCGACGGCTCGTTGACCGGCTACGCTGGAGGCCAGCCGCGCAAGGCGTTTCTGCTCAGGCTGGAAAACGCAGCGGTGCAGCTCACGGAGCAGCTGGCGTTCTGATCCCCCCACAGTTTTTTCATAAGGAAGGAAACTCGATGGACAGGCTCGACAATCAACTGCACCAACTGCATCACGAGGGTTTGCTGATCCTCACCAACGTCGCCGATGCCGCCGGTGCGCGGCTGGTGGAGCAACTGGGCAACAAGGCCGTCGCCACCAGCAGTGCGGCGGTGGCCTGGGTACATGGCTATCCGGACGGCAACACCCTGCCCCTTGAGCGCCTGGTCTCGACGGTCGAGTCGATTGCCCGGGTCATTTCGGTGCCACTGACCGTGGACATCGAAGCCGGTTACTCCGATGACCTGGAACGGGTGGCAACAGTGGTTGACGCCGTAATCGCCGCCGGCGCTGTCGGAATCAATATCGAGGACGGCTCCTCGCCGCCGGAATTACTGGTACGCAAGATTGAAACCGCGCGCCAGGTGGCCGATCGACGTAACGTGAACCTGTTCATCAATGCGCGCACCGATGTTTATCTTCGGGGTCTGGTGCCTGCCGAAGATCGCGTCGCCGAAACCCTCAGGCGCGCCGCGCTGTATCAGACGGCCGGTGCCAATGGCCTGTTTGCCGCGGGCGTTACCGCGGAGTACGAGATCAAGGCGCTGTGCCACGGCACCTCGCTGCCATTGAATGTGCTTGGCTTCCCGGGCCTGCCGTCACCCGAAGTGCTCAAAGAAATTGGTGTGCGCCGCCTGTCCGCAGGTTCAGGCATCGCCGAATTCCTCTACGGTGCCATGGCCGGCATCGCCAAAAGCTTTCTGCAAACCGGCAAGTTCGATACCCACGACCTGAAGGCCCTCACCTATGGCGAAGTGAACGCCCTGTTGAAACCGTCCGGGAAAGCCTGAGCCCATGGCCGACGGCTATCAGGCGGCCAGTGCGTTCCTGGCGGCCATCGATGACGACTGGCGCCGCCACATCGACGCCGTCGGCCCGTGCCTGCATCAGCCGCACGCGGCCCGTGATCCCTATGAGTCGCTGGTGCGGGCGATTGCCTATCAGCAACTGCACGCCAAGGCAGGCGATGCGATTGTCGGCCGGCTGCTGGCACTGTTCGGTTCGGGTGCGTTTCCCAAGCCTGAACAGATCGTCGCGACCGATTTCGACCGACTGCGCAGTTGCGGATTTTCCGCGAGCAAGATCGCGACCATTCAGGGCATCGCCCAGGCGGCGCTGGACGGCGTGGTGCCCGATTACGCCACGGCGCTGGCCATGGACGATGAAGCACTGATCGAACGCCTGATCACGTTGCGCGGCGTGGGCCGCTGGACCGTGGAGATGCTGCTGATCTACAGCCTGGAGCGGCAGGATATCCTGCCGGCCGATGACTTTGGCGTGCGTGAGGGCTATAGGCGACTCAAGGGCCTGGAGGTGCAGCCGACACGCAAGCAGATGATCGAGATCGGGTTGGGGTGGAGCCCTTACCGGACGGTGGCCTCTTGGTATTTGTGGCGGGTGCCTGGCCGGTAGACCGCGTTATCGTTCATCGCGAGCAAGCTCGCTCCCACATGGACTCTGTGTACATAAAATCTTTGGCAGACACAAAACCTGTGGGAGCGAGCTTGCTCCGGGCGGCGATCCGACGATGGCGTCAGTAGCGACACCACACCATCAAGGACCAGTCACAACCCCGACTTCAACCGACTGAACGCCCTGATCAACGCCCGGTTGAACGCCTTGCCATTGTCATTCTTGCTGTACAGCGAAGCCCGGACCGCGGCCGGCGGATACGTCCCCGGATCGTTGCGAATCGCCGGGTCGATCAAGCCGTCCGCCGCCGTGATCGCATTGGCGTAGTGGATGGTGTCGGTGATCGGCGCGATCACTTGCGGGGTCATCAGGTAATCCATCAACGCCAGGCCGGCCTGCGGATGCGGCGCGTCCTTGGGAATGACCATGGCATCGAACCAGATCAACGTGCCCTCCTTCGGAATCCGGTAATTCAGCGAGTACGGCTTGCCCGCCGCCTCGGCCTGGCCCGCCGCGATGGCCACGTTGCCGTTCCACGACATCGCCACGCAGGTGTTGCCGTTGGCCAGGTCGCTGATGTTCAGGTCGTTGTCGAAGTAGCGGATGTACGGACGAATCTTCGCCAGTTGCTGCTCGGCCAACTTCAGGTCATCGAGGTTCTGGCGGTTGATGTCCAGGCCCATGTACTTCATGACCGCCGCAAACACTTCGTTGGGATCGTTGAGCAAGCTGACCCCGCAATCGGCGAATTTCGAGACCACGGCCGGATCGAACAGCATCGCCCAACTGTCGGTCGGCGCGTCGGGCAGGCGCTGTTTGACAGCCTGTTCCTGATACCCCACACCCGTGGTGCCCCAGGCGTAGATCCCGGCATAGCGGTTGCCCGGATCGAACACCGCCATGTGCTGGCGGAACTCCTCGCCGACGCCGGCAAAGTGCGGCAGTTGCTGCTTGTCGACCGTCTGCACCGCGCCACTCTCGATGGCCCGGGACAGGTGCTGCCCCGCCGTCAGCACCAGATCGTAGCCACTGCGGCCGGTGAGCAGCTTGGTCTCGACGGTTTCCAGGGAGTCGAAGTGGTCGACCACCACATGGATGCCGGTTTTCGCTTCAAAATTCTTCAAGGTGTCCGGGGCCAGGTACTCGCCCCAGATGTACAGGTTGACCACCGGTTTGGCGGTGTCGGCAGCCTGCACACACAGGGGTGCAAGCACCAGCAGTATTGCTTGAGTCAGTTTGTGCAGGCCCACGATCACGCTCCCTTTTTGTTGGAGGTGGTGACGGCGTACTGCGGCATGGTGATGCACGCGACGTTGCCGCCACCGAGGAGGATTTCCCGGGAGTTTTCGATGCCGACGATGCTGTGTTGCGGGAACAGCTCGGCCAGGGTCGCCAGCGCCACTTTGTCGTTGCGATCACCAAACAGCGGCACCACGATGGAGCTGTTACCGGCGTAGTAGTTGATGTACGACGCGCAGATTTTCGTCCCGGCCTGGCGGGTATGGGTGCTGTCCTGCCGGTCCAGGCCTTCGGCTTCTTCGGCGGTCCACTCCAGCACATCCGGCTGCGGCAGCTTGTGCACGATCAACTCGCGGCCACGACTGTCGCGGGTGCTGCGCAGGATGTCGTAGGCCTCCTGATAGATTTCCCATTGCGGGTCGTCGCGGTTGTCGGTCCATTGCAACACCACTTCACCGGGGCGCACGAAGCACGCGAGGTCGTCGACGTGGCCGTCGGTTTCATCGAACTTGCAGCCCCGCGGCAGCCAGATCACCTGCTCGGCGCCGAGGTAATCGGTCAGGCGGCGGGTGACTTCGTCCTTGCCCAGGTGCTGGTTGCGATTGCGGTTGAGCAGGCATTGCTCAGTGGTCAGGATGCTGCCCTGGCCGTCGCTCTGGATGCCGCCCAGTTCGGCGATCAACGGTGCGCGATAGCGGTCGAAGCGTTCGATTTCAAGGATCTTGCCGGCGATCTGGTCGTCCTTGTCCCACGGATAGTACAAGCCGCCGTCGAGGCCGCCGTAGGCGTTGAATTCGAAGTCGACGCCGCGCACTTCGCCACTCTGGTCGTTGACCACAAAACACGGGCCGCTGTCGCGGAACCAGGTGTCGTTGCAGGTCATTTCGACCACGCGTACTTGCGGCGGCAACTGGCGGCGCGCGGTGGCGAACTGTGCCGCCGAGGCGCACACGGTGACCGGTTCGCTCATGGAAATGGCGGTGACGATCTGCACCCAGACTTTCTGCGCCGGCTTGGCACCGTTGCGCCAGACGTCGGTACGCTCCGGCCAGCCGAGCCAGCAACCGGACTTGGCTTCGAATTCGCCGGGCAGACGGAAACCGTCCTGTTTGGGAGTGGTGTCGAGCAAACGGGCCATGGTCAAACCTCTTCAGCGGGGATTGGAATGACCACAGGCTAAGGGCGACAGCGACTGGCTCGCCAACGATGATTATTTCGGAGTACTTGAATTCAACTCATCAATCGAGCAACTGATCGTTGAACCATTCCAGCATTTGCGCCACCGCCGGACGCTCCAGCCGCAGCCGCTCGCACACCAGCGCATATTGGCCCAGCGCGGTCATGCTCGAGGTGAACGGCCGTACCAGCCGCCCGCTGAGCAAATCTTCCTGGGCCGTCAAGTTGTCGCCCATGGCCACGCCCTGCCCTTGGGCCGCGGCCTCCAGTGCCAGCCCGGCGTGGGCGAAATACAGTTGACGATCAGGGCGCTGGTCACCGGCATGGCTGGTAAGCCACGCGGTCCAGGTCTTGCCGTCCTGGTCGTCGTGCAGCAGACAGTGGCGGGCCAGGTCCTTCGGGGTTTTCAGGGTGCCCTGGTTGAACAGGCCGGGGCTGCACACCGGGAAGAACTGCAACGCAGGCAGCGGTCGGACGAAATACGCGGTGCTGTCCACCGGGCCGGTGCCGTAGGTGATCGCCAGGTCGATGTCTTCCCCGGGCGCCGTGGCGTCGATCGGCTGTTCGTACAGATGCAAGGTGATGTGCGGGTAACGCGCGTAGAAATCCGTGAGACGACTCATCAGCCACTTTTGCGCCAGCTCGGCGGTGACCGCCAGACGCAATACCGCCAGGGATGAAGGGTCGCGCAGTTCATCGCAGGCATCGCCAATCAGTTCGAAAGCCTGCTGCAAACTTTGCATCAGGCGCCCGGCGGCCAGGGTCGGGCGAATCTGCCGGCCCTCGCGCACGAACAGCGGCACACCGAGTTGTTCTTCGAGTTGGCGAATCTGGTGGCTGACCGCGCTGTCGGTGACACACAACTCGGCCGCCGCCCGACCGAAATGGGCGTGACGGGCGGCGCATTCGAAGGTTCGCAGGGCTGCCAGGGAGGGTAAGCGTCGCATGGGGTCATGTCCCGGTTTCGAGGGGGACATGCTGACTTGGCCTTTCGTGGGCGTCCAGTGGGACCGCGTTATCGTTCTTCGCGAGCAAGCTCGCTCCCACAGGGGATTGCATTCCAAATGTGGGAGCGAGCTTGCTCGCGATGGGGCCAGTATATTCACCATAAATCCACCGCCCTATCACGCTGGCTGATCAACGATGACATGCCCCCGAACCCGGCGCATGTTGAACCCTCAACCGGAGGGACTCGCCATGCTCAACACACTCAAACAGATCAACTCAACCTCGGCCTTCAACCGCTGGGCCGGCTTTGAAGTCACCCGCGCCGAAACTGGCGAAGCCGAGCTCACCATGGCCTTTCGTGAAAACGACATGGCGCAATACGCCGGTTTCCTGCATGCCGGCCTGATTGGCGCGATGCTCGACACCGCCTGCGGATTTGCCGCCGGGACTGTGGCGGGCAACGTGCTGGCCTCGCACTTTTCAGTGAACTGCCTGGCACCTGCGATCGGTGAAGTGTTCATCGCCCGGGGCCGAGTGGTGAAGGCCGGCAAGAAACAGGTATTAGCCCGCGCCGAACTGTTCGCGCAAACAGGCGGTCAATTGAAACTGGTGGCGACCGGCGACGCGATTCTGGTGCCGGTCGAGTAGCCCTTACGGTCTAGGCTGTTCAGGGTACGCTCAAGAATCCATCGCCCAGTGGCATGAGCGTCTCGGCCTGGCCTGCCGAGAATAATTATCAGTTTTTTTCATACGGCAGTTCCCCTTTGCGTTTTTCGTTCGGTCAACCCCTCAGAAGCACTTCAACTACCGATCGATTCGATGCAAAGGGATCCCCATGTCGCACCCGCTTGTCGCCCGTTTCCGTTTTGCCTTGTGCCCTCTCGCGCTGGCCTTGCCTGCCGCCCTGCTGAGCCTTGTACCCGTTGTCCACGCCGCTGAAACCGATGCCGAAAAGAAGTCGGCCCGGGACGACGGCGTACTGCAACTGGGCGCAACGACCATTTCCGGCCAGGCGCTGGGCGCTACCACCGAAGGCACCCACTCCTACACCACCGGTTCAACATCCACGGCCACCGGCCTGCCCCTGTCGATCCGCGAAACGCCGCAATCGGTGACCGTCATTACCCGTCAGCAGATGGACGACCGCGGTGTGCAGAGCATCGGCGACGCGCTACGCAACACCCCCGGCATTTCGACGCAGAAGTACGACAGTGACCGCACCGAGTTTTCCGCCCGCGGCTTTGCCATCACCAACTTCCAGTACGACGGCGTGAACATTCCGTATGACGGTGTCTACGGTGAAAACCCTAACAACGGCGACGACGCGTCCAGCCTGGACCGCATCGAAATCGTCAAGGGTGCGACCGGCCTGATGACCGGTTCGGGCGACCCGTCCGCCACCGTCAACCTGATCCGCAAGAAGCCGACCAAGGAATTCAAGGCGTCGATCAGCGGCACCGTCGGTTACTGGGACGCGTATCGCAGCGTCGGCGATATTTCCGGTTCGCTGAACGATTCCGGCAGTGTGCGTGGCCGCTTTGTCGGCGCTTATTCCGACAAGAACTCCTACCAGGATCATTACAGCCAGAAGAAAGACCTGTTCTACGGCATCCTCGAAGCCGATCTGACACCCGACACCCTGCTGACCTTCGGCGTCGACAAGTCAAGCACCACCCCGCGCGGCTCGTCCTGGACCGGCAACCCGGTGTACTTCTCGGACGGAGGCCGTACCGACTTCCCCCGTCACTTCAACCCGGGCGCCGACTGGAGTCGTCGCGACTTCGACGACATCACTTACTTCGCCTCCCTGGAACAGGCTCTGGCCAACGACTGGAAGTTCAAGGCCAGCATCGACCAGAAAACCACCGATCACGACACTCGCCTGGCCTCGGCCAGCGGCGGCAACCCGGACCGCGCCACTGGTGAAGGCATGTTCCTGTACTGGGGTCGCTGGGAAGGTCATCGCGTGCAAAACACCGCTGACGTGAACGTCACTGGCCCCTTCACCCTGGGAGGCCGCGAGCATGAACTGGTGGCTGGCTTCATGGCTTCCCACTCGCGCCAGACCGGCGCGACCTACGACACCAGCGCCTTCGAATTGGTCCCGGGCAGCATCTACGACTGGAGCGGCGATCTGCCGGAACAGAACTTCCCGAAAAACGGCAAGTACGAACGCACCCAAAGCCAGAATGGCCTGTACCTGGCCACGCGCCTGCACGCGACCGACGATCTGTCGATCATCCTCGGCAGCCGCCTGAGCACCTTCAAGTACAACGAGGATTATTCGTACTATCCGGGTGCGGGACTCGATGACACCCATGCCAGCTACAAGGAACATGGCGTGGTCACGCCCTATGCCGGTGTGGTTTATGACCTGGACGACACCTATTCTGCATACGCCAGCTACACCAGCATCTACCAGCCACAAACCTACAAGGACGCCAACGGTTCGACCCTGGCACCGGTCGAGGGCGCCAGTTACGAAGCCGGCCTGAAAGCCGCTTACTTCGACGGGCGACTGAACGCCAGCCTGGCCTTCTTCCGCATCGAGCAAGACAACCTCGCCGAATCGATCGGTACCAACCCGGTCACCAACGAAGGCATCTACAAAGCCATCGACGGCGCAACCACCAAGGGTGTGGAACTGGAACTGGCCGGTGAAGCGGCCGAAGGTTGGAACCTGTCGGCCGGCTATACCTACGCCCGCACCCGTGACGCTGATGAACAGCGCATCTTTGGCTTCCCGCTGGCGACCTCCAAACCGGAACATGTCGTGCGTACGTTCACCACCTACCGCCTGCCCGGCGCACTGGATCAGGTGACCATCGGTGGCGGAATCAGCTGGCAGAGCGCGTTCTACGGCAAGATCTACAGCCCGACAACGGGCGGCGACACCCGCATCAAGCAAGGTGGCTACACCCTCGTCGACCTGATGAGCCGCTACCAGTTCAACGAAAACCTGAGCTTCACCGTCAACGCCAACAACGTCTTCGACAAACGCTACCTGACGGGCCTGGGCAACTTCGACACCACGTACTACGGCGAACCACGCAACGTGATGTTGACCACCAAGTGGGATTTCTAAGCTGAGCGCCCGCCAGAAAACTGATACCTGTCAGTTAACACCGGAACCTGTGGGAGCGAGCTTGCTCGCGATAGCGGTCTGTCAGCCACCTCAGGTGTGACTGCCTGATCCGTCATCGCGAGCAAGCTCGCTCCCACAATGGGTTGCGGTGTTTATGCGGCGGCCGGTACACCGCTATGGAAGCGGAACTCAACATCCGGGGATTCGATCAGTTCCTGCTCGGCGGCACGGACCTTGTCGATCACCTGGGCGATGTCCTTGGCGTCCCCATATTGGTAGGCCAGCTTCAGGTAACCCTGGAAATGCCTGGCCTCGCTCTTGAGCAGACCGAAATAGAACTTGCCCAGTTCTTCGTCCAGGTGCGGCACCAGCGCTTCGAAACGCTCGCAACTGCGGGCTTCGATGAAGGCACCGACCACCAGGGTGTCCACCAGTTTCACCGGCTCGTGACTGCGCACCACCTTGCGCAGCCCCGACGCATAGCGCCCGGCGGACAGCTGGCGCAGTTCGATCTTGCGCCGTTTCATCAGGCGCATGACCTGTTCGTGGTGCACCAGTTCTTCCCGGGCCAGGCGCGACATCATGTTGATCAGATCGACGTGGGAGTGATACTTGGCGATCAGGCTCAACGCGGTGCTGGCGGCCTTGAATTCGCAGTTCTTGTGGTCGATCAGCAGGGTTTCCTGATCGGCCAGCGCGGCCTGGATCCAGCCGTCGGGGGTGCGGCAGCCAAGGAACTCGTGAATTTCGGGAAGGATCATGGGGCTCACGGAAAAATAGGTTCAAAACGAAGGGCGCCGATTATACCGGCCTGCCCGCAGACCACCAGTCGCCGACCGTTGATATGCATCAAGTCCCCGAATCGCCGACAGCAACTATAGTTGTGCAACGCCGTGCTTTTTCATTTTCAGGAGATCCCGCTCATGCAAGCCATTCGCAGCATTCTGGTGGTCATCGAACCCGAGCACTCGGAAAGCCTGGCGCTCAAACGGGCGAAGTTGATCGCAGGTGTGACCCAGGCGCAGTTGCATCTGCTGGTGTGCGACCCCAAGCATGATCACAGTGGCATGTTGGGTGTGCTCAAGGCCGCTCTGACGGAGGACGGCTACAGCGTCACCACCGAGCAAGCCTGGAACGACAGCCAGCACCAAACCATCGTCGATGTGCAGCAAGCCGAAGGTTGCGGCCTGGTGGTCAAGCAGCACTTCCCCGACAGTCCGTTGAAAAAAGCCCTGCTGACCCCGCAGGACTGGAAGCTGTTGCGGTCCTGCCCGACTCCGGTGCTGCTGGTGAAAACCGCCGATTCATGGAAAGACAAAGTGATCCTGGCAGCCATCGACGTCGGTAACACCGACCAGGAACATCGCCACCTGCACAACACCATCATCGATCATGGCTATGACATCGCAACCCTGGCCAAGGCCCGCCTGCACGTGATCAGCGCCCACCCGTCGCCGATGCTGTCGGCGGCCGACCCGACGTTTCAACTGAGCGAAACCATCCAGGCGCGCTATCGCGAACAGTGCAAGGCGTTCCAGGCGGAATTCGACATCGACGATGACCACCTGCACATCGAGGAAGGCCCGGCGGATGTGCTGATTCCGTTCATGGTGCACAAACTGCAGGCAGCGGTGACGGTGATCGGCACCGTAGCGCGCAGCGGGTTGTCAGGGGCGTTGATCGGCAATACGGCGGAAGTGGTGCTCGATGCGGTCGAGAGCGATGTGCTGGTGCTCAAGCCGATGGAAGTGGCGGATCATCTCGAGGAGATTGCGGACAAGCATTGAAGCCGAACATGCTTTTGTGGCGAGGGGGCTCGCCCCCGCTGGGTCGCGAAGCGGCCCCCTGCATTCCGGCAGATGTACTGTGCCAGCTCAATTTGCGACGGCTGCGCCGCCTTACGGGGGCAAGCCCCCTCGCCACATATCAGCGGGTCAGCCGCCAAAGGCGTCTTGCAGGAACCCCGGCGCAATATAGCGCTGGTAATGGGCTTCGGAGAGCAGGAAAAATTCCCGATCAATGGCGTCGCGCAATTCCGGCAGGTTCCACTCGCGAAACTCCGGCAGCAGCACCATCCCGTAGGCTTCCAGGTTGTTGATCACCCGCGCACCGCGCGCGATCAACTGGTAGGCCCAGCAATATTCCGATTGATGGGGCACGAAGCGGATCTTGCGCTGCTCCAGCTGCATTCGGAGCAGCGCCGGATCGAAAATTTCCACCTTGGCGGCCATCACCTGTGACAGCAACTGCTCAAGACGCAGCCATACCGCGCGCTTTTCTTCCTCGTTGTAACCGTTCCAGTGGATCACTTCGTGGTGGAAACGCTTGCAGCCACGGCACACCAGATCACCGTAAACAGTGGAGCAGAGGCCGACGCAGGGAGTCTTGATGGTCTGATTGGGCATAGATAGGCAAAACGCGAAAAAGCAGAACAGGCCGGCATGTTAGCCCTTTGTCGGCCATTGATCACCCCTCAAAGTTCAGGGCCTGTGGAGAATCGGGCTCTGGTGACCGCCACCACCAAAGTCCAATAAACACTGACTTACCTTTAATTTTTTTTTGCCGTAGAATCAGCCTGCCTTTTTAGGCGCCAATGTCCGTTAGAAGCTGTTTTCAAAGCGTCACGAGCACAGTCGTTCCTTCAGAGCGGTGTTGGCGAGGGGTTTTTCCAGCGGGGAAAAGCCCAACGCCAACCCTCATCAGCTCCCGTTCTGCAGGCGTAAAACTTTGAAAGCAGCTTCTGTAAGGAATTGTCGGTAATTCTGGCTAAGTGGCTCACAACGCCATGCAGCGCATGAGTACGGCAATTTCGGGATGAGCGTCCCGGACACCCATTTGGGACCACTGATGAGGGTAATAACTGTGCTTGAAGCCTACCGCAAACATATCGAAGAGCGCGCAGCACTGGGTATCGTTCCCCAGCCGCTAAACGCCGAACAAACTGCAGGCCTGGTCGAGCTGCTGAAAAATCCCCCGGCTGGCGAAGAAGCATTCCTCGTTGACCTGATCACCAATCGCGTTCCGCCTGGAGTGGACGAAGCAGCCTATGTAAAGGCCGGCTTCCTGTCCGCCATCGCCAAAGGCGAAGCCAAATCCCCCCTGATCGACAAGAAGCGCGCTGTTGAACTGCTCGGCACCATGCAGGGCGGCTACAACATCGTGACTCTGGTTAACCTGCTGGACGACGCCGAACTGGCTCCAGTAGCGGCCGAAGAACTCAAGCACACCCTGCTGATGTTCGACGCCTTCCACGACGTCGCTGAAAAAGCCAAGAACGGTAACGTTCACGCCCAAGGCGTGCTGCAATCCTGGGCTGACGGCGAGTGGTTCGTGAAGCGCCCGACCCTGGCCGACAAGATCAGCCTGCGCGTATTCAAGGTCACTGGCGAAACCAACACCGACGACCTGTCCCCTGCTCCTGATGCCTGGTCCCGTCCAGACATCCCGCTGCACGCCCTGGCCATGCTGAAAATGGCTCGCGACGGCATCGTGCCTGACGCACAAGGCGTCACCGGTCCGATGAAGCAGATCGAAGAAATGCGCAACGCCGGTTTCCCTATCGCCTACGTCGGTGACGTGGTCGGTACCGGTTCTTCGCGTAAATCGGCGACCAACTCCGTACTGTGGTTCTTCGGCGACGACGTTCCTTATGTACCGAACAAGCGTGCCGGCGGTTTCTGCTTCGGCAGCAAAATCGCTCCGATCTTCTACAACACCATGGAAGATGCCGGCGCACTGCCAATCGAATTCGACGTATCCAACATGCACATGGGCGACGTGATCGACCTGTACCCGCATGCTGGCAAAGTGTGCAAGCACGGCACCGACGAAGTCCTGACCACCTTCGAAATGAAGACTCCGGTGCTGTTGGACGAAGTTCGCGCTGGCGGCCGTATCCCGCTGATCATCGGCCGTGGCCTGACCGAAAAGGCTCGCGCCGAACTGGGTCTGCCACCTTCGAACCTGTTCAAGAAGCCTGAAGCTCCGGCTGAAAGCACCAAGGGTTTCACCCTGGCGCAGAAAATGGTCGGCAAGGCTTGCGGCGTGACCGGCGTTCGTCCGGGCACCTACTGCGAACCGAAGATGACCACCGTGGGTTCCCAGGACACCACCGGTCCAATGACCCGTGACGAACTCAAAGACCTGGCGTGCCTGGGCTTCTCGACCGACCTGGTGATGCAGTCCTTCTGCCACACCGCGGCTTACCCTAAGCCGATCGACGTGACCACCCACCACACCCTGCCTGACTTCATCATGACCCGCGGCGGCGTTTCCCTGCGTCCGGGCGACGGCATCATCCACTCGTGGCTGAACCGCATGCTGCTGCCAGACACCGTCGGTACCGGTGGTGACTCCCACACCCGTTTCCCGATCGGCATCTCGTTCCCGGCCGGTTCCGGCCTGGTTGCGTTCGCCGCAGCCACCGGCGTCATGCCGCTGGACATGCCTGAGTCGATCCTGGTTCGCTTCAAAGGCGAACTGCAGCCAGGCGTCACCCTGCGTGACCTGGTTCACGCCATTCCTTACTACGCGATCCAGGCTGGCCTGCTGACCGTAGAGAAGAAAGGCAAGAAGAACGCCTTCTCCGGTCGCATCCTGGAGATCGAAGGTCTGCCTAAACTGACCGTAGAGCAAGCGTTCGAACTGTCTGACGCCTCGGCTGAACGTTCGGCTGCCGGTTGCACCATCCAGCTGTCCAAAGAGTCGATTGCCGAATACCTGCAGTCCAACATCACCCTGCTGCGCTGGATGATCGGCGAAGGCTACGGCGATGCACGTACTCTGGAACGTCGCGCTCAAGCAATGGAAGCCTGGCTGGCCAACCCTGAGCTGCTGGAAGCCGACAAAGACGCCGAATACGCCGAAGTCATCGAGATCGACCTGGCCGACATCAAGGAGCCTGTGCTCTGCGCGCCGAACGACCCGGACGACGCTCGCCTGCTCTCCAGCGTTGCTGGCGAGAAGATCGACGAAGTGTTCATCGGTTCGTGCATGACCAACATCGGTCACTTCCGCGCCGCCGGCAAGTTGCTGGAACAGGTCAAGGGTCAGCTGCCAACCCGTCTGTGGCTGTCGCCGCCGACCAAGATGGACGCTCACCAGCTGACCGAAGAAGGCTACTACGGCATCTACGGCAAGGCCGGCGCTCGCATGGAAATGCCAGGCTGCTCGCTGTGCATGGGTAACCAGGCACGTGTAGAGCCGAACTCGACTGTAGTGTCGACTTCGACCCGTAACTTCCCGAACCGTCTGGGTGACGGCGCGAACGTCTACCTGGCTTCGGCCGAGCTGGCGTCCGTGGCTTCCATCCTGGGTCGCCTGCCGACCGTCGAGGAGTACATGGAATACGCTGGCAAGATCGACAGCATGGCGGCCGATGTCTACCGCTACCTGTCCTTCGACCAGATCGCCGAGTTCCGTGAAGCTGCTGCGAACGCCAACATCCCGGTCGTTCAAGCCTAACGTTGCAACGCAATGAAAAACGCCGCCCATCGTGAGATGAGCGGCGTTTTTTTATGGCTGTTTTTTGTTTGTATATCCGTTTCTGGAGTAATGGCTGCTATCTGTTCCGCGAGCCGACCTGGCTCTGACTGAGGTCCCCGAACCTCTGTAGGAGCGAGCCTGCTCGCGATGGTCGTCAACGATAACGCAGGCTGTCTGAATCCCCGCGGTGTCCCGGCGTTTTTCGCGAGCAGGCTCGCTCCTACAGCCGACCGCGGCAGACCGAATACCCCCGAGCCCCCCCAAAAAAAACGGCCAACCCGAAAACCGGATCAGCCGTCATTCACTCAGCAAATCAAACAGCAATCACGCACTCAGCGAATAGACCAACGCCGAAATCGCCACCAGGCCCACCGCCGTCACGAAGACATTGGACGCCTGACCGCGATAGCGTGCCATCGCCGGCACCTTGCGGATGGCGTACATCGGCATCAGGAACAGGATCGCCGCGATCACCGGGCCACCGAGGGTTTCGATCATGCCGAGGATGCTCGGGTTCAGCGTGGCGACGATCCAGCACACCACCAGCATGAACGCGGCGGTCATACGGTCCAGGGCCTTGGCGGACGGACGCTTGCCGCTCTTGACGATCAGCCCCTTGAGGCCTTCGCTGGCGCCGATGTAGTGCCCCAGGAACGACTTGGAAATGGCCACGAAGGCAATCAACGGCGCCGCGAAGGCAATGGTTGGATTGCTGAAGTGGTTGGCCAGGTACGACAGGATCGACAGGTTCTGCGCCTTGGCTTCAGCCAGTTGCGCTGGCGACAGGGTCAGCACGCAACTGAAGACGAAGAACAGCACCATCACTACCATCAACAGATGGGCACGGGACAGGATCTGCGAGCTGCGTTCCTCAGCGTGTTCGCCATAACGACGCTTCTGGTCGACCGCAAACGCCGAGATGATCGGCGAGTGGTTGAACGAGAACACCATCACCGGAATCGCCAGCCATAGGGTATGCAGCAGCGCCGACGGCGCAGGCACTTGGCTCGCGGTGGCGAGAATGCCGCCGTTCCAGTGCGGAATCAGGTACACCGCCAGAAACAGCAGCGCGACGATGAACGGGTAAACCATCAGGCTCATGGCCTTGACGATCATTTGCTCGCCGCAGCGCACCACGGCCAGCAGACCAAGGATCAGCACCAGCGACAACACGGCGCGCGGTGGCGGCGTGATGTGCAATTGATGCTCAAGGAAACTGCCCACGGTGTTGGTCAGCGCCACACTGTAGATCAGCAGGATCGGGAAGATCGCGAAGAAGTACAACAGCGTGATCAGCGCGCCGGCCTTGATGCCGAAATGTTCTTCCACCACTTCAGTGATGTCGGCGCCTTCGCGACCGGACAACACGAAACGGGTCAGCCCGCGGTGTGCGTAGAACGTCATCGGAAACGCCAGCAACGCCAGGATCAGCAGCGGCCAGAAACCGCCCAGGCCTGCGTTGATCGGCAAAAACAGGGTTCCGGCACCAATCGCCGTGCCAAACAGGCCCAGCATCCAGGTGGTGTCTTGGCGATTCCAGCTCGTAAGCGTCGCGGGTGTCGCGTCTACATAGCGTTCGTTAACGCTATTGGCCTGATCATTCATCCGGTGGGATCTCCACATTCCGGTCACTTGCCACCCGGCCAGGACGCGTCGGAATACCCGACAGGCGGCGCCCGGCCGAAACAGGGGCGCGATTCTGGAGGATTAGTGAGCAGAAGCAAAGACTTAGGTGAGGAACGGTGGTACCAGATAGACGAAAGTCCCCTGTGGGAGCGAGCTTGCCGTAGGTTTTCAGTATTGTTTGGACTTTTTTCACGATCTTTGAACGGACGCTTGGACTCCACAGGCCATTTTTCGAGGTAGTTCAGACGTTTGAGAGTGACAAAGTGAACCCCGAAAATGGGTATCACTCCCTAATTATTACGTGAGAGGTGAGTGACCATTCACCCATTACTCCGCGGTAAGCGCACTAGACAAAACGACCTAGAGGCTACCGTCGACCGGAGGCAAAACCGCTAGATAGCGGAACTTCTCGGCGATTGGGCCAAGGCTGTTACGACCTGGTGTTGGATAAGCAACACATCAGAAAACGGCCAGCAATTGCTGGCGATAACTTTTCGAAAAGCTTATTTGATAAGTCGATACAGAAGCCAGATCGCCCGGGGGTAACACCTCCTGTACTGAAGCGGTAGGGGCTGAGGTGAATGGTTCTTTCAGCGCACAGCGAATCGAGCTATCCAACTCACCGTCTGTCGAGCAAGCCTCAGGTGCTGATGCACCTACAGCGCACACGACAGCCAAATCTTCCGGCAAATCATCGGCGATACGCTGTGAGAATCGCTTTAGTGTCGGCTCCGCCAAGACGAACAACCAAGCTTGATCGTCAATCTCGCCCATACGACGAAGGACTCTTCCCAGGACCTGACGGTAATGCAGCTCAGTACGAATTCGACTGAGATAGCAGCATACCTGGAGCCGAGGGATATCAGTTCCCTCGCTGATCATTCCCACAGCAACAATCCAACGGCAATCGCTATTTTTGAAACCGTTGATTACCTGTTGCGCGTCCGGGGTTTTGGTGGTCACGACCTGGAAGCTTTCGCCCCTGTCCTTCAACGCCATAGCGACTTGGTGAGCATGCTCGATATTCGTGGCGACAACCAAGCCCGCGGCATTGTGTTTGAGCATCCGCACTTCATCGAGCTTCTTGCTTCCCAGATTGAGCAACTGGTTGAGCGCATCCTCATGACAAATCAGGTCCTCGTATGAGACCGGAGACTCATGCAGTAGCTTAGCGATGCTAGGAAAAAGCTTGACGGTACTGTCGCTCGCAGAATCTTCTTTGAGCCTTAACATCTGGTTATCTAGCAGAACGATGCGAGGTGACCGGCAAACCCCATCGGAAATGGCTTCTTTAAGGCCGTAGCGATAGTCGCAAATCAATCGACCTTCCGGGTTGGAGTAACGAGCCAGCGCAATGCCTCTGTCATCGGAACGCCATGGTGTCCCCGATAGAGCTAAGGTGAAGGCGGCACGATCCTGCATTTTCAGTAAAATTTGTTGCCCCCAGGCGTTGCTCAAAAGCGGATCGTATCCGGAGCAGTGATGGATCTCGTCGAACACCGCAAGCACACGGTAGTCATCGAAAAGCTTCCAGAAGTCGTCATCCTGGTGCTCCATGGCCTGATAGGTACTTGCAGCTCCAACGGCGCCAATAAGTCCATCAAGGCGCCTCCCCAATACAGCGGAGAATGTCGAGCGAAAGCCGTCGACTACTTGGCATGACGGAGCAAAACAGAGTACGAGATCAATCTTGCCCTGCTCCAACAGTTGTCGAGCCAGCTCAGCGGCCATTCGAGTTTTACCCGCCCCTGGAGTCGCCTGACAGAAGAAGTGTGGTGTTGTTTTGTAGTGCTCAAGCGCAATTTCAATGCATTGGCTCTGCCATTTTCTCGGTGATGCTTTCATCGCGCGGACATGACTGTTTTGAGCGTCTTTTCGACCGCTCGCAGATGTCCTAAAAGACGAGAGCTTCGGTCTCGAGCTTCCAGATACTCACCTTCGACTTGGTCTTTCAGGTGCGGCATCTCGTCAAGCAATTGCTTATAGCGCTCTGCCTCTCCCATCGAGGAAAGGAAATCGAGCCGAATCTCTTTGAGTATGGATTCCAGGTGCTCGATCACATCTGGACCTGGCTGCTCTGGGTCAATGCTTTGTAAGGGCTGATGAGACGGTTTATTCACCGGCTTAGCACTGCTCTCGTACCCATTATCGATGAGTTCCACCTGCAAGTTCGCTGGAATACCCTGCCAGTGATAGATCTGACCCCGCTTCTGTCGTTTTTCATCCTGAATGACCCATCCGGTACGCAGCATGCGTCGGATCTGCTCATAGACATATCGACGCAAGTCGCTGCTGTTGAACGTCATACCCGTCAGGTGCGCAGCGTAGGCGTCACGTAGATCCTGGGTCGTAAACTGGCGTAGATGCCCCTGCTGAAACAGGTCGTAGAGCCGCCTGTCGAGGATGAATGAATCGGGTTTCATGCAGGCACCTGGAAGGGAAATTCGCGGAACAGCCAAAATGCGGATTATAATCCGTGGTTGATTCATCCGCAAACGCACGATAGTGCCGCCTCAATGGGAACCGAGGCGGTTATGCATCAGCTTGCAAAGGCATTGGGCGAAAGAATACGGACACAAAGGAAGGCCAAAGGATTTTCCCAAGATGCCTTGGCGCATGCCTGCAGTGTCGATCGTAGCTATATGGGGCGTATTGAACGTGGTGAAGTCAACATCACCGTGGAAAAGCTATATCGCATAGCTAGCGTATTGGAATGCGAGCCTCAATTCCTCTTGCCTGAAGCGCTGTCTCTTCACGAATTGGCTTCTGATTTGGCGGCAAGCGACTGAGCCAACAAGCATGCGTCGACATGAATTTAGCTATCCCTATTATTTTTTCCCCGACCGAACGCCCTAGTGATTGGGCGCTTCCCTACCCCCTCCAGTTCTAAATGACCCCATGCGGCAGCGGCCGTAAAAATTTGCGCGCTTTCATGCGATACAATGTGCCAGATACTAAGTGGCAAAGATCCAACCATGAAGGTGCGCCATGCTTGCCGAAGTGCTGAACGAGAATTCTTATAGTGACTTCCGGGACCGGTTGTCAGAATTTCTCAATGTCCCCATCGACGCTTCAGACTCGGACATCCATGAGATGATCAATGCCGGTTTTTTAGCCGATCGGATCAACATTTTTTGCGAGCAGGGCAAAATCCCCCCGCAACAACGCGACCAGATCATCCCTTACAAGACACTCAGCTCCAGGTTGACGCTCGGGCAGAGACTCACGGTGGATGAGAGTGAGCGCTTATTTCGACATGCCTACATCGCCGCTATGGCAGAAGTACTTTTTGGTAGAAGAGAGAAAGCCAGTTCGTGGCTCTCGAAGCCTAAGGATCATTTTTCTGGGAAAAGTCCAATAGCAATGCTCTCAACCAAACAAGGCACTCACCAGGTTGAGCAGTTACTAATACAGGTTGCTGAAGGGTACGCATTTTGATCGTTGGGCACGTCGGTGCAACGCAGAATTGAGAGATTCTTCCTCCAGCTAAACCGACCGGGAATAGACGGCGGCATCGCCGCACCGAAGACCTCCACGATCCGCGCCACCGCGATGTCAGTGCTCATGACCATGCGCTTGACGTCGAGGTGAATGGAGTCGATGCGAATCATTGCGTCTGTCCACGAACGAATCGGGCACAGCCATCAGGATCGGAGACAGGCCATTTCACGACTATCGTTCCGTGTGCGCAGAGGCAACCCGATGCTGACGGACTGCTAGTTCTGAATGTTTGGCGCTAGCTTCACGACAAGAAAGCAGGCAAGTCACTGAGGTGTCGATCACCGTAAAGCGACAACCAATTGCGCAGTCGTTGGCGTTGAAAACCCTCCACTACAACATTAATAAAGAGCCATTCATGCGCATCGTCTGGGATACAGCTCGCCCCACGGGAGACGCGTCACCGCCCAGTCAACGTCCACCGCGAAAGCTGGACCACTCCAGATGACCTCGTGCCGATTTTCGGAATCGGGAACGGAATGCCGCCTTAACAACCTTCCAGCGACAAGCCATTACTAGTGGGTCTTCCAAGTGGTAGCGTTGGTAACCGTTTTTTGATAGCCGCTGTCGAGTACCGCCGCTGTGCCGTGGGCCGGATATCCGTACCAACAGCACCTCTTATCGCTCCTACCTTTTATTCCTACACAAATAGAGCACCGCAACAAATCCACCCATCGACATCAACGCAGCACAGAGAAATATCGCCGCATAGCCTAGGCCAGAAGCAACCAGGCCCATCACCGGGCCGGCCAGCCCCACTGCGATATCAAAGAATAAAGAAAGTGCACTGAGCGCCGAATTACGGTTGGCCGCCGGAGTGCTGGACAGTGTTTCCACCCCTAACCCCGGATAGACCCATGACACCCCTATCCCGGTCAGCGCACCGCCAGCAATTGCCAGTGCAGGAGATGGCGCGAGCCATATCAGCAGCATGCCCAGGGTCTGTATAAGCAGGCAGCCGCCCACCACCTTGTAGCCCCTGAATCGCTGCAGTATTCCCGGCGAGGACAAGCGGGCAACGATAAAGCCAGCCCCGAACCCACTCAAACAGTAGGCGGCGTGGTCCCAGCCCTGGCTGTCGAAGTACAGTGCGACGAATGCCGTCAGGCCGCCAAACCCTACCGAACTGCACACCAGGACCAGACCATTGGGCATGACCGCGAAGAGAACTCGATAGAATGCCAATCGGGCGCCTGTGATCAAAGGCGCCGGGCGCTTGCCCAGCGCCAAAATCAGGAATATCAGGCCTAGCAACACCGTGCACAGCCCGACACTGGCGATACCCAACGAATTACGCAGCAGCACGCCCAGCGGCGCTCCGACTGCCGTACCACCGTAAGCCGCTATTCCGTTCCACGACATGACCTGTGCTGCCCGAGGCGCACCACATAACCCAATGGCCCAGGTGCAGCAAGGCGTGGAGATCATGGCCGTGGAGGCCCCCAACACCAGCCTGCCCAGCAGTATGAGTGTCAGGGTCAACCAGGGTTGGGTGGGCAAGATGATCGCAAGCGCGGTCAGGGTGCCACTCAACATCAAGCCACTGAGCCCACACACCACTGCGTATTTGGCGCCCTGGCGGTCAGCCACGCCACCGGCCAACGGACGAGCCAGGAGCGTCGCCAGGTACTGCGAGCTAATCACCACGCCGGCAAAAACCGAGGTCAGGCCTAGGTCATTGAGGACATAGCCCGGCAACACTGCAAGTGGCAAGCCACTGCAGACGTACGAGATAAAGTTGAAGCAGATAATGGACAGGATCAACCAGTTGCTGCCGATAGCCTTGCCATTACTGCGGCTTAAAACACCGATGTCGCCCATCACTGCCGCTCTAGGCCCCGTACGACATCCGCAAGCAACTGCGGGTGTGATACGAACGGCTCGTGCGCCGTATCGATCTCGATAACCACGCCCGCGCCGGCACGTTGAGCAAAACGCCGCTGCCAGTCGACGGGAAGGATGTTGTCGCGCAGGGTGATGATGTAACTCGCCGGAATGATTCCCGGATATCCCACGCGACTGATGGAGTCTGTCGCAACACAAAGTGGCGTCGTGTCCTGGCTCACTTCGCTTAACAACCAACCAAGGGTTTGCTCGCTCAAGTCCTGACCGAACATCGCCACGGCCAGCACTTGAGGGGTTGTTTGCGCCGGGTCCAGCGGCCAGCCGACATGGTCCGGGCTTTCGCCATGCAGCCTGGTGCCAAGCAGCTGCAGAATTGATTGGCCTTCACTGGGCAATGCGCAAGCCAGGTATAGCAACTGCGAATACAGTTGGGGAGCGGCCATGACCATCATCGGAAGCAAAACTCCCGCGATGGAATGTCCAAGCAGGACGGCCTGGTTCACGCCGAGTGCACGCAGGTCCTCATTCAGTTCATCAACCACATCATCGAGCCGCAGGGACCCAACATCACGGCCGCGCTTGGTACCGCATCCTGGCATATCCAGGGTAATTACTCGTTCGAAGCATCCAGGCTGCTGGTTGAGCGCCTCAACGAAGGGCCCCCAACACCAGGAGCCGTGGTTGCCGCCATGCAGCAATACCAAATCAGTCATGCGCACGCTCCTGAGAGTGGGTACCGGTCGTACCTGTCTTGATCACTTGACTGCATAGCAACCCACGGCGACGACGAACCCGTTTACCCGCTGCAGAAAAGTTCTCTTGTATTCGTTTTGCCCGGTAATCGGGTTACGCCACAGATAAGCGATCTCACCTGTTTCATGGCCGCTCATCTGTTCGAGGATGTCCTCGCCAATCGGCTTGCCATCGACTGAGCGCAATGAGTTGAAGTCGGTGCCGATCAACCGGGGCGAAAAACCGTGAGCGACAAACCGCTTGGTCTTGAGATCCACCACGAAGGCATACAGATCATCCTCGGTGAACTGTTTATCGTGCTGATTAATGAGCCCGAAGGTGGTTTTCGCGTCGTTGGCAACTTGTCGCGAAATCTGCCCAAGCAGCTGTTGTGCCTGTTCGGGGGAGGACCGTGGCATGTAGTAACCCACGACGATCAACCGATCCTTGACGCGCTGATAGAACACGCGTTTACGCTCGACCTTGGCGTGTTGCCAGTTCCACCAGCGGTATTCGGCGCTACGCACAATGCCGTCGTCCGGCTGTGCAATGGCATGCTTGAATGCCGCCTGGAGGTCGTCGTCCAGGACGCTGAACACCGGCTTGCCGACCAGCGAAACGGAAGGCCCACCGCTGGCGAGCATCACACCGGAGGTATCGACCACGTAGATGTACAGTTCACCATCGATAAAGGCCCCCTGCCGACTGAACTCGGCCAACGCGGAGTCGCCCTTGGCTTTGTACTCGGCAACAGCTTTTACCAACAAGGCATTGGCGCGTTGGGTGTCAGCACTGTAAGCGTCCACCGGTGCTTGCTGAGCAAAGCCGACGAGGGAGAAAAAGCACAGGCACAACGCAGCGAACGCTCGATAAAGACTCATTGTTGTTCCTCTGGTGAAGTTTCCGATGCCCGAAGGTCCACCGTCAGATTGTCAATGAGCCGTGTTTTGCCAATGCGCGCCGCCACCAGAATCACAAAGTGAGTATCGGTGCTTTTCACAGGTGTTAAATCCTGGGCATTCCTGACTTCAAAGTATTCCAGTTGAAAACCGGCGTCGCTGATACGTTGATGACATTCAATCAACTGGCGCTCAGCCACCCTCCTCTCGAGCTGGATACTCGCCGCCATTTGCTTCAAACAAGCGTAGAGGACGGGGGCTACCGAGCGCTCATGCTCGGTCAGATAGCCGTTGCGCGAGGATAATGCCAAGCCGTCCGCGGCCCGGATCGTCGGTGCACCGACAACGTCAGTCACCATGTTGAGATCCCTGACCATCGAGCGCACGACTGCCAGCTGCTGATAGTCCTTTTCCCCGAAAACCGCCACGTCTGGCTGGGCAATGTTCAGCAGCTTGGCGACGACTGTGGCCATGCCGTCAAAGTGACCAGGGCGTGCCGCACCGCAAAGACCTTCAGAAGCGTTCGGCACACTGACGATGGCCTGATTGAGCATTCCATCCGGATAGATCTGTTCGACAGCGGGGGCAAACAGCACATCACACCCGGCATTGACCAGTCTTTCGCGATCAGCATCGGGCGTGCGGGGATAGTTGGCCAGGTCCTCATTGGCCCCGAACTGGAGTGGGTTGACGAAGATGCTGGCGACGACGAAGTCCGCTCGCTGCTTTGCGCAATGAATCAGGGCGATATGACCGTCATGCAAATTGCCCATGGTCGGCACCAGTGCGACTTTCTTGTTCTCACCCCGGGCGCGGGCAACGAGCGCACGCAACGCGCCAACCGTATCGACTGTCTGCACCGCGTTACGCCTCTTTGGCCAATTGCGCCTCGATTGCCTCAAGCAACCGCGGATCATCCGCTGCAACGTCCGGAGCGAAACGAGCGACGACCGCACCCTGGCGATCGATCAGAAACTTCTCGAAGTTCCAGAGCACGTCCGTCGTGTTGGCAGACTCGATGCCGTAACCCAGCAGACGCTCGCGCATTGGGCCTTCGCCTGTGGACTCAGGTTGCGCGGCGGTCAGCTCAGCGTAGAGAGGATGCTGCTCGGTACCGACAACCGAGATTTTCGAGAACAGCGGGAAGTGAACGTCATAGTTCACTGAACAGAACTCGGCGATTTCCGCATCGCTATACGGCTCCTGTTCCCTGAAATCGTTGGCAGGGAAACCCAGCACTTCCAGCCCTTGTGAATGCTTGCTCTGGTAGAGCTTTTCCAGACCTTCATATTGCGGGGTCAGCCCACATTTAGAAGCCAGGTTGACCACCAGCAGGACTTTGCCCCGATAATCGCTAAGGCGGCTGGCACTGCCATCGATCTGCTTCAGCGAAATATCGTAAAGGGAGTTACTCATTTGTCTGCCTCATGCAGGTTGGCTTCAAAGGGTACGGCCGATGATTTCTTTCATGATTTCCGAGGTGCCGCCATAGATGCGGGCCACTCGCGCGTCGACCCAAGCGCGGCTGATTTTGTATTCGCTCATGAAGCCGTAGCCGCCATGCAGTTGCAGGAACTCGTCGAGCAGCTTGCCCTGCATTTCCGATCCCAGCAGCTTGGCCATCGCTGCGATTTCGGGCGTCAACTCGCCGCGCATCACCTTGGCCAGGCAGTCGTCGACGAACACCCGCAACATGGTGGCTTGGGCCTTGGCTTCGGCAAGCTTGAAGCGGGTGTTCTGGAAGTCGAGAACCGGTTTGCCAAAGACTTTGCGTTCACGGGTGTAGCCGATGGTTTCTTCCAGCAGCGTGTCGATCGATTGGGCGGCACGGATAGCAATGATCAAGCGTTCCCAGGCCAATTGGTGAGTCAGGTATTTGAACCCCATCCCCTCCTCGCCCAATCGATTGCCAACCGGCACCCGTACCTCATCAAAAAACAGCTCGGCGGTGTCCTGCCCTTTCAGGCCGATCTTTTCCAGTAGACGTCCCTTGGCGAAACCCGCACGGCTTTCTTCAACGCAGATCAAGGTCAGCTCTTTGGCCGTAGGATCAATCTTGGTGGCGGTCACCACCAGCCCGGCATTGCCGCCGTTGGTGATGAAGGTCTTCTGGCCGTTGACGATGTAGTCATCACCGTCGCGGCGCGCCGAAGTGCGCATGGATCGCAGGTCGCTGCCGATGCCTGGTTCGCTCATGGCGATCACGCCAATCAATTCACCGCTGACCATGCGCGGCAGCCATTGCTGCTTCTGCTCCTCGCTGCCGTAGGCAACGATGTAAGGGGTGACGATTTCCGAGTGAGTGGTAAAACCAACCGCGGTGGCGTTGGCTCGCGCCAGTTCTTCGATCATCACCGCAGAATGACCGAAGTCGCCTCCCGGGCCGCCGTATTCTTCGGGCACCGTGGAGCACAGCAAGCCGTTCTCGCCGGCCTTGAGCCAGACTTCCTTGGGCACGATGCCGTTCTTTTCCCACTCGTGCAGGTAAGGCACGATTTCGCGGTCCACGAAACGGCGGGCCTGATCACGGAACATGTTGTGGTCTTCTCGAAATACGCCACGCATCTTGCTTACTCCAGATCGATTCTTGTTGTTGGCACTGAGTAATCAGCGGTCCCGGTATTGCGGCTCGCGTTTGTCGACAAAGGCGGCCACCGCTTCCTGATGGTCTTCGGTGTGATGGGCGAGTGCCTGGTACGCAGCAGACAATTCCAGTAGCGAGTCGAGTCGCATATGTTGGCCTTCGCGCAGCAGGCGCTTGCACAGCCGCAACGCATGGCCCGGGTTGCTGGCGATCCGCCGCGCCAAGGCTTGCGCTTCCGACTGCAAGGTTTCATGGGTGCAGACCTGCTCTACCAGACCCCATTCCAGCGCTTTTGCAGCATCTATAGCGTCACCGGTAAACGCCATCAGGCTGGCTTTCGGGATGCCGATGATCCGCGGCAACAGCCAGGCGCCGCCGTCACCCGGAACAATGCCCAGGCGCACAAAACTCTCGGCAAAGATCGCCTTGGGCGCTGCCAGCCGGATGTCGCACATGCACGCCAGATCCAGGCCCGCACCAATCGCCGGGCCGTTGACGGCGGCGATCACCGGGATATCCAGCTCGTAGATCGCCAGGGGAATACGTTGAATGCCATCACGGTAGGTATTGCGCAGCTCATAAGGCGAGCCGGCGAAGATGCCGCCACGCTCATGCATGTCCTTGACGTTGCCGCCGGCACAGAAGGCGCTGCCATTACCGGTGAGCACCATGACCCGCACCGTCGGATCGCGACGTAACTGGGCACAGAGGTCGACAAATTCCTGAATCTGCTCGGGCGTCGTCAGGGCGTTGCGGGTTTCGGGATGGTTCATGCGCACGGTGACAACACCGCCATCGCGCTCAATCTGAAGAAACTGACTCATACCGGATCACTCACAAGTCGGGTTAATGATTGTTGGCCATGACCTGTCAGTAACGGCCAGTACCCCTCGCTGCCACCCTGGCAAACCCGGACGCCCAGCCGCTGGCTCCAAAGGCTGGCCGAGCCGAATTCGCTGCGCCACGCCCACAACCGCCGGGTGAGCAAATGCAAGGGGTATTCCTCGGTGAAGCCGATGGCGCCGTGCACTGAATGGGCAATGCCGGCGCCGACGCTGGCAGCTTCTGCGCTGCTGATTTTTGCTGCTGCAATGGTCAGCGCTGCGAGTCCTGAGCGGGATTCCACGAAGGCCGCCTCGGCGGCAATCCCGGCGGCGGCGGCTTGTTCCGCGAATACCGCCAGTTGCTGTTGAATGGCCTGGAACGAGCCGATGGTCTTGCCGAATTGTTTGCGTTCCCCGGCATAATTGGCAGTCATGTCCAATAGCGCATGCAATGCCCCGGCGGTCTGCGCCGCGCGCAGCATCGCGCCACCCAGCTCCAGGACATTGGCGTCGAACCCGTTGGGCAGCGGCACTTGCGCCAGTACCTGGGCGCTGGTGAAACCCAGGTCATCACGCGGTTCGCCAGCCACATTCAGACTGAGCGTGAGTTCGCTGGCAGTGCTACGCGATAGCAACACCACATGCGGAACACCCGTCGAGCTGTTGGCAATCGCGACGACCTCTTCGACATTGCGCCCCCAAGGTACCGAATAGGCGGTGCCATTAACGCGCTCGCCATCGAGCACCAGACTGGCATTGGCAGCCATGCTCAGCGCGCCAGCTCGCCCCTCCAGACCGGTCTTGCTCAGCAGCCAGTTGGCCAGCAAGGCCTCACCCAATGGGGCCGGAACGGAAAAGCGTCCGGCGGCACGCACCAGCACATACATATCAGCCCAACTGGCTTCGGCTCCGCCCAGCGCTTCGCTGACACCCGCCAAAGTGAAGCCCGACTCATCCAGCGCGGCCCATAAATCCGCCGGCCATTCCCCGCCCTCACAGCCCATTACATAAGCGGGCGTCGCCAAATCGGCAAACAGGCGTTCAATCGTCGTTTCAAATATCTCGCGCATTATCGCAACCCCAGGCCGCGGGCAATGATGCCGCGCAGAATTTCACGAGTGCCCCCGCGCAGTGAAAACGAGGGCGCCATCTGAGTCAGGTAGGCGAGCACGCGGGCATGCTCGCTGCCGCCGTCTTGCCGTGGCTCGGTTTCCAGCAGCAGTTGGGCCACCTCGGGGATTTCTTGTTCGAAGGCATTGCCGAGGTCTTTCACACAGGAAGCCGCCCAGGCTGGGTGCTCACCCGCTGCCAGCTGTGCCGTGACCGACAATGACATATTGCGCAGGGTCAGCAGCTTGGCCGAAAGACGCCCGATTTCTCGTGCCTGTAACGCGTTGGGGGTCTTGCCCAGCGCATCGATCAGGGTTTTCAGCAGCGCCATGCAGCTGAGGAACCGTTCTGGACCGCTACGCTCGAAGGCCAGTTCGGCGGTCACTTGTTCCCAACCTTTGCCTTCAGTACCGATCAAGGCATCAGCAGCCAACCGCACATTGTCGAAGAACACTTCGTTGAAGTGCTCGCCACCGGCCAGGTCGCGGATGGGCCGGATGGTGATGCCGGGCAGGCTCAGGTCGACGATGAATTGCGACATGCCCTCATGCCGGGCGGCCTGTTTTTCACCGGTACGCACCAGGGCAATCATGTACTGCGAATGGTGGGCGTTAGTGGTCCAGACCTTCTGGCCATTGAGCAGCCAGCTATCACCCTCACACACGGCATTGCTTTTGATCGACGCCAGGTCCGATCCGGAATTGGGCTCGCTCATGCCGATGCAGAAGTAACTTTCACCTCGGCAAATGGCCGGCAGGTAATGCTGCTTTTGTTGCTCGGTACCGAAGCGATTGATCAGCGGACCGCTTTGGCGGTCGGCGATCCAATGGGCCGACACTGGCGCACCGGCGGCCAGCAATTCTTCAATGATCACATAGCGGGCAAAAGGCCCCGCCTCTGCGCCGCCGTAGGCTTTGGGCAAAGCCATGCCGACCCAGCCTTTAGCGCCGAGTTTCTTGCTGAACCCGGCGTCGAAGCCCATCCAGGACTCGGCGCGCCGGGTGGGCGGGTAATCGGCCAATGTTTCGTGGATAAACTCCCGCACTTCTGCGCGAAGCGCCTCAGCCTCGGGAGGAATACTGCTGTAGGTAAATTGACTGATGGCCATATGCGCTCTCTAACGCTGAACACAGGCGCAATCGCTTCGAATGAAGCGACCACAGGACGGCAACCGCCCCCCGCAGTCGCCGTTGGCCGACGACTGCAGAGAACAGCGGCAACTTACAACGCGGTTTGCGCGTCAGCCTGGGCGAACATCGCGTTGATGTCGCCGGAAGTCACTGGTTTGTTGTCGTGACGACCATGGTCGGCGCCGCCCAGGCCCAGGGCCGGTTCGATGCTGACGTGTGTCGCCTGAGCACGCAGCGCGCCGACTGTGCAGTTTTCCCGACCGTGGATGGAGAACGGATCAAAGGAAAATTCGCGCATTGCGTTCAAGTGAGTGACCTTGTCGATCATTTCTTTTGGTAGGTGCTGCAACCCTTCCCACGCTGTTTCCGGCGAGTTCGGCCAGGTGCAGTCGGAGTGCGGGTAATCGCTTTCCCAGGTCACCATGTCGGCGTTCAGGTAGTCGAGGTTCTTCAGCCCGAAATTGTCTTCGATGAAGCAGGTGATGAAGTGCTTGTTGAAGATGTCGCTAGGCATCTTCCCGCCGAAGTTGGAGTTGGTCCACGCGTTGTGGTGACGGTGGGTGAAGTCAGCGCGCTCCAGCAGGTACGGAATCCAGCCAATGCCACCTTCAGAAAGAGCCATGCGCAGGTCCGGGAATTTCTTCCACATCGGCGCCCAGATCCAGTCAGCGGCGGAGTTGGCGATAGAAATCGGCATGGAGGTAATCCAGGCGTCGATGGGCGACATATCCGATGCGTGCTGGGCTTTAACGCCGGTGCCGATATGGCAGCAGATCACCACCTTGTTATCGCTGCAGGCCTTCCACAGTGGATCCCAGTAATCGCTGTGAATCGATGGGTAGCCGTGAATCGCCGGGTTGTCCGACATCGAGAGTGCATGCACGCCCTGTCTGGCCAGGCGCTCGACTTCGGCGGCAGCGGCTTTCATGTCCCACCACGGCACGATCATCAGGGGAATAAAGCGACCTGGCGCTGCGTTGCACCAGTCGTGCAAATGCCAGTCGTTATAGGCCTGGATAGCGGCCATCGACACATCGCGGTCAGCGTGGACCTGGAAGCGTTGCCCGGCAAAGCCCGGGAAGGTTGGAAAGCACAATGAACCGAGCACGCCGTTGGCGTTCATGTCGTCGACACGGTCCTTGATGTTCCAGGTACCACGGCGCATTTGGTCGTAGCCCAACGGCTCCATGCCGTATTCCTCTTTCGGTCGACCGACCACGGAGTTGAGGCCCATGTAGCCTGTGGCCTGCTCCTCGAAGACCCACACGTCACGATCGCCTTTCTTGACCACATGAGGTTCACGCCCCTTGAAGCGCGCAGGCATGTGGCGAGCAAAAGCATTCGGTGGCTCGATCGCGTGGTCATCGACACTGACGAGAATCAGATCTTCAACTTTCATTGTTTTCCCCTTCGCATTCGGGCTTGTTGTTGTGCCTGAATCATAGTGCACATCGCGACTTAATTAAACACATTTTTTGAATGTGTTCATATTAATTCCGGTGCGCGGAAAAACCCTTGAGGCAGAACGCGTTGAACCGCGGCAGGCGCAAGACCTGTCGCGGTTCAACCAGAGGATTTACAAGAGGGGTACGGACGCCGTTCAGTCCCACAACACATGCAGGTAATGCGGACCGCGCAGCTGTGCACCGACGATCTGGGGCCCCGGCTTGTCTGGGTCGAGGCGGATATTGGGCATCAAGTCGAGGATCGCATTCAGTGCGCAATTGATCTCGGTCTTGGCAACGAATTGACCGATACACATGTGTGGGCCAAAGCCGAAGCCAAACGAAGGTTTTGGTTTGCGGTCGATGTCAAATTTATCGGCGTTTTCGAACGCGTCCTCATCGCGGTTGGCGGAGGTAACGATACATTGCACCATTGCCCCTTTGGGGATCGGCACACCGCGAATCTCCAGATCCTTGGCGGCCTGGCGCACCTTGAAGGTGGCCACGGGCTCAAAACGCACCGCTTCATCGATGGCCTTGTTTACAAGGCTACGATCATTGCGCACCCGCTCCAGCACATCCGGATTTTGCAGAAGCAATGCCATCAAGGTTCCGAAGGTGCGGGTCGTGGTTTCGCTGGCAGCCGGGAGCAGTGAGCGCACGAAGGTGGTGATCTCATGATCGTCCAGGGAACGCCCTTGGTACTCGACGCCAATCAGCCGGCTGATCAAGTCATCCCCCGATGCGCCCGCAGCCCGACGTTCCGCTACCACCACTTTCACCACGTCATACAGCGCTTGTGCGGCGTCCATGGCAGCGCCACGGGCGGCGGCGGCCTTCTGCGGGTCGACTTGCGGACCGGCCAGGATTGCCAATGCCCAGGCGGCGTATTGCTCGATTTGCTCAGGGCGATCCTCAGGAAAGCCAATCAAGGAGTAAATCACCCGGATCGGGAAATACAGGGCGAAGTCCATCAGGTCGCCCCCTTTGGCGGGCACCATCGGCTTGATGTATTCCTCGCGAATAACCCGGTCGATCCTGGTTTCTTTCCAGCGATTGACCGTCTCCGGCATGAATACCGGTTGCAGCAGATTACGCATGCTCTTGTGGGCATCACCATCCATTGCCGTGAGGATCAGGCCATCGAAAAACGCACCCAGCCCTTCGGCGATAAAGCCACTGGTAAATGTACCGGCGTCACGCATGACGGCCATGACATCGTCGTATTTGAACAACGTGAAGGTGGGTCGCTCGGCATCCAGGCCGGCAATCGATGGCACGCCCAGACGGGCCATGAAGTTGTCTTGGAGCACAGGCGAATTGGCGCGCATCTCGCTGTAGGTCGCGTGAAGATCGATATCACTGGTGCCGCGATAATTGCTGGCGACGTCGGTAAATACCTTGGTCAGGTCGCTCTGTACCGGTGTGGACATGATCGTCTCCGTTGTTATTGTCATTATTTTCTGAGTTAGCCTGCAGAAGGCTATACCTTTCGGCTAATAATAGGCCTGAGCAGGACAGTATTGGACACTTTTCAATAATTCGATCAACTATTTTAGATGAGCGACCTGCTCAGTAGGCCTGTTGCACCAATGTCATGCGGCCACCGGCCAACATCAGCGCGCAGTACATTCCAAGCTCTACCACTTGGGCGGTGGAGAAAAACGCGCCCAGTTGAGTAAATTGCTCGTCATCGATGCTCAGGTAATCGCTGGCAAACAACTCGGCGTAGCGCAGCGCTGCACGCTCGGCTGGCGTGAAGTACTCGCTGTCCGTCGCCATGCACGCAATATCCTCATCCGTCACACGATCGGATTTGCGCGCCAGCTGGCAGGCCTTGCAGGTGGTGATGCTGGCAATCTTCAGCCGCACCAGTTCGCGCAAGCGCTCATCCAGCAGACTGTCGCTGTGCAGGCTCTCCATTAAGCCCAGCCAGGCCAACGCCACCTTTGGTCGATGTGCCCAGACCTGCACCGGCGTCGTAGAGCTGAGCATGCGACTGCTCTGACCACGCTCGACCGCGTCTTGCAACGCGGCCGGCATGGCATTCAGGGGAATCAACGGCAAGCGAGCCATCTCAATCGAGCCGTTCGATGATGGTCGCCGTGCCCATGCCACCGGCGCAGCAAATGGCTTGCAACCCATAACGCCCGCCACGGCGCTCGAGCTCATTCAACATCGTGGTCATCAAGCGAGCGCCGCTAGCCCCCAATGGGTGTCCGAGGGCAATGGCGCCACCATTGACGTTCAACTTACTGTGCGGCACACCGGTCTCCTGCATCCAGGCCAGCGGCACGGAGGCAAAAGCTTCGTTGACCTCAAACAGATCAATGTCATTGATACTCAGTCCTGCCTTGGCAAGTACCTTTTGAGTAGCGGCAATCGGGCCGGTGAGCATCAATGTCGGGTCAGAGCCGACTGTGGTGAAGGCCACGACACGCGCTCGTGCTTTGAGGCCGAGCTTTTTCGCGGTGTCGGCACTCATCAGCAGCAACGCTGCCGCACCGTCGGAGATCTGCGACGAGTTACCAGCGGTGATGCGCCCGGTGTCCGGACGAAAACTGGTTTTAAGTGTCGACAGTTTTTCCCGCGACGTATCACGACGAATGGTTTCATCGTGACGCAACACACCAGCGGGTTCCGACAGCTCTTTTTCGCGGAGTTCTTCAACCACCACCGGTATTGTTTCATTATCGAAATAACCGGCATCGCAGGCAGCCGCTGCACGCTGGTGACTGGCGAAAGCGAAATCGTCCAGCGCATCGCGGCTGAGCGCCCACTTGTCAGCCATACGCTCGGCCGCCTCCCCCTGACTGGTCAGCTCATAACGTTGCGCCGCCATCCAGCCAAATGCCGCGCCGTGGATCTCACGGTTACTGCCCATGGGCACGCGACTCATGTTTTCCGCGCCACCGGCCACCACAATATCGGCGGCACCCGCCGCGATGGCGCCAACGGCCATATGCACTGCCACTTCACCCGAACCGCATTTACGGTCGATAGTCAGCCCCGCAACGGTGACCGGCCAGCCAGCGCCGAGTAACGCCGTGCGGGCAATATTGGCGGACTGTTCGCCAATTTGCGTGACATTGCCGAAGATCACGTCATCGACCAACGTCGGCGAGACATCGACCCGCTCCAGCAAACGGCTGATCACCAACGACCCAAGGTGATCAGCGCGTACGCCGGAAAGGCTGCCGCGGAACTTGCCGATGGGCGTTCGTACCGCATCAACAATGACGATGTCTTTCATAGCGCACTCGCCTTGAGCCCTGAACCCGGAACTTGCTTACCCTCTTCATAACGGTAAACCCCGTGCCCGGACTTGCGCCCCAGTCGTCCGGCGGCGACCATTTTGATGATCAGCGGGCAAGGTCGAAATTTTTCGCCCAAGGTCTGGTGCAAATAACGCAGTACCGACAGCCGCGTGTCCCAGCCGGTCAAGTCTCCCAATTCCAATGGACCCATCGGGTGGTTGAAGCCCAGGCGCAGCGCCGTGTCGATGTCCTCGGCGGTTGCGGTGCCTTCCTGGAGCATCCACATCGCCTCGTTACCCAGCAGCGCAGACATTCGACTGGTGGTCAGTCCTGGCGACTCATTGACCACGATCGAGGTTTTATTGATCTGCTCGCACAGAATGCGAGTGCGCGCCACCACTTCATCGCTGGTGGCCAAACCACGCACCAGCTCCACCAGTTTCATTTTGTGCACGGGGTTGAAGAAGTGCATGCCGATCACGCGATCGGCACAATCCACCGACGCCGCAATCTCGGTCACGCTGAGGGCCGACGTATTGGTGGCAATAATGGCATCCGCCGCCAGCAGCGGCGCCGCCTGGCCAATCACCGCCTTCTTCACCGCCAACTGCTCGGAGACTGTCTCCACCAGCCAGTTGGCCCCCATCGCAGCTTCGCTCAAGTCGCTACACGTCAGCAGATTGGCCAGCGATTGCTGAGCTTGTTCTTCGCTGACCTTGCCCAGACGCACACCATCGGCAAGGATCTTTTCGATGCTTGTCCGGGCGCTCGTCAACGAGGCGGCATTGGTATCGACCAACAGCGTATTGAAACCTGCGCTTGCGAACGCATGTGCAATACCGGTGCCCATCAGACCGGCACCCACCACGACTACTTTTTCTTTATTGGCGTTCATGTTTGGCTCTCGATTAGGCGCGGTTCTTTTTACTGACCACATTGCGCAACGTGCCAATGCCTTCGACGCTGGCTTCGACCACATCGCCTTCCTTGAGGAACAAGCCGGTGCCCATCCCCACTCCCGCCGGCGAGCCGGTGAACAGCACGTCGCCACTGGCAAAACTCGAACGCTGTTGCACGAAGCGAATCAGCTGGCCAACATCCCAAGTCATTTCACCGGTAGAGCCGTCCTGACGCACTTCACCATTCACTTTCAGGGTCAGGCGCAAGCGTGGTGAGCCCTCGGGAAACTCATCCTTGGTCACGATCCAGGGCCCAAGACCGGTGGTCTGGTCCTGGCTTTTGGCGGCGAACAGGTCCATGCCGATACCTGCCGGCCCACTACGTTGCAGGTCACGCGCACTGACGTCATTGCCGACGGTGTAGCCGAGCACGCAAGCAAGCGGGTTTTCCAAGTCGATTTCTTCGGTGCCGATGACGGCCACCAGTTCAACTTCGTGATCGAGCTCTTCAGTCAACGGTGGAAAGCGGATCGAGTCATTGGCGCCAATCAGCGCGCCATAAGCCTTGAGAAAAGCCACTGGCTGAGCCGGTGCCTGCAATCCGAATTCCACCAGGTGCTTGGCGTAGTTGGCACCCGCCACTACCACTCGGTTAATCGGTTCAATCGGGGGCAGCAGGCGGACCTTCGACAGCGGCAGCGATGGCCCGGCAAAACGCACCGAACTGATACCGCGCCCGGCGGCTACCGCCGGTGCCCAATCCTTGAAATCACCGGAAATGGGTGTCACTTGATCTTGAGCGACATCCACCACAGCCCAAAAGACGCCGGTAGAAAAATACTCACATCGCGCCAGTTTCATCAGCCACCTACCTTGCCCAACTTGGCAGGATCCAGGTGCAGCAAGCGGCATGCGTTTTCATAACGGATCTTGCGCATGTCCGCATCGGACAACTTCAGGCCGTGGGTCAGATCGTGGCGCACGGCATCGCTACCGCCGAAGTTGCTGCCGTACAGCACATGGTCCGCACCGATGATGTCGACCAGAGCCTGGCGCATCGGTACTTCATGCAACTCTACGTCGAAGTAGAAGTTTTTCATGTACTCGAGCAGTGGCTTCTTGTTGTATTTGACGTCGAGGTTTTCATTGGTCTTGGCCAGGCGACCGAGCTGGTACGGGACATAACCGCCGCCATGGGTGATGTAAACCTTGAGGTCAGGGAAGCGATCCAGCACGCCGCCGCAAATCAGGTTCCAGAAACAACGGGTTTCGTCGTATTGCATGCCGACGATAGCGGTGGTTTCGTAGCGGTCGCTGTTAGCGTTCTTGCCCCAGGTAACGGACTGGTTATAGCCGTGTACAAAAATCGGCAGGTCCAGGTCACAGAGGGTTCTCCACACCACATCAAGTTCCGGCGAATCGAATTCCAGACCGCCGAAGTTGGCACCGCCAGCAACCAGGCCCTTGGCGCCCAGCTCTGTGCAAGCGTGACGTATTTCAGCCGCCGCCGCTTCAGGTGCATTGAGCGGTGCATGAGCCCAGAACATCAGGCGATCAGGAGCTGCGGAGCAGTACTCGGCCAGCGTGCTGTTGACGGTGCGGGCGAATGGCACGGCGAATTCGGCTTCAGTCCAATACATGTAGCAATGGGACGGGACGGAAACCACCTGCAGGTTCTGCCCTGCGGCATCCATACCGGCCAGGCGCACTTTTGGGTCAGCCCAGCGTGAAAAATACTCCTCAAGCTTGGGACCATTACCGGAGCGCACGGCAGCCTTACGCTCTGGCGACCCGAGACCAAGAATCCAATCACCTACACGCAGCTTGATATCGCCGTCGGCGTGTTGCTCGAAGAACGGCCCCCAGTGCGGGTGCTGGTTGTAATAGCCAGGGTGGGGTGCGTGGGCGTGTAGATCGATAAGCATGTCTAGGTACCTCGAAGTTGGCACTTTTTTATTGGTTATTGGCGCAGTGCCTTCACGTGACCAGGATCAAACTGCCGCGAAAGGGGAAGCCAGGGGCTCACTGCTAAGACCAGAGCTTAAATTTAAATTGAGCAGAAATCAAAAATCTGTTCAGATTATTTTCAAGGTGCGTGAAAAAGCCCGATCCAGAGCCTTCGTCAGATGTCAAAAACACTTCGAAGAGTCAAAAAATGGACACAGAAAGGAAAAATCGCGGCACGCAGGCGAGAGAAAATTATCAGGCGGAAACGAAAAGCCCCCGAAATACGGGGGCTTTGCCTATAGCGAAAGATTGTGGGTCGAAAGTTAGCGACGGGTGCGGGAGGTGGAACCCATGATCAAGGCACCGAGCAGTTTTTTCACCCGCACCGGGAACAAACGTCGCCCCGCCGCTTCCGGCACCAGGATTTCACTCAACACGTATCGAATGATCATTTCGCAGATCAGCTCACGGTCAAGACGGACCCCGAGGCGCTCATCCCAATCGTCGAACACGATGCCCAGGCCATCCTGAAAGCGCACGATCGAATCGTGGAAAATCCGTCGAAAGAAGCCCAGTGCGTAGTCAGGTGCAACCACCAACAACCGCCGGGCTCGACTCTGCTCAAGGTAGTTGTCGAGATAGGCAAACAGCGCGTTGAGGCGTGCTTCCGGGTCGCTGATATGGCCCAGCTCCTGGGACAGCGAACTGTGGAAACTTTCGCGTTTATGCCGGGAAAAGGTGTCGAGCAAGTCTTCCTGGGAGGCGAAATAGCGATAAAAGGTACCGCGCGAAACACCCGCGACCTGGCACACATCCAGGATCGAAATGCGATCCGCACCCGACATCAGCACCACTTCTTCAGTGGCTTTAAGAATGTTGGCAATGGTCTCTTCCGAACGGCGGTTCGGCTTGACCTTGGTGCCTACCACGCCATTGGCGGCGGTACGTCGCTCCACCGGTTTTACCGGAGCCGTTCCTGCATCAGGCAGCGATTTTTTTTTCGTTTTGGAGGCCGGCGTCGGCGCTTCTGCTTTCTGGGATGCGGCTTTTGGCATGGATTGACGGGCTCATTGAGAGTAAAGATAGGTCAACACTAGCACAGGATCTGTGCATAAATAAGATTTCATGTTCAACTTATTGCTAAAGACATTTTCATATTTTGTATTTAGAATCAAATTCTCTCATCAAAATAAAATCAGGCAAACCAGCAGCTTTAGGCGCCTAAAAGGAGAATATTCATGGGCAGCAGTGGCAATCCAGAAACTTGGGCAGTGGGAGAACGAGACACTGTCATCGAAGCGCTAAGTCGTGCAGTAGCAAGGCATCCAGACAAGATTTTGTTGGATTTCAGCGGCGAGTTATACACTTATGCTCAGGTTGACTCACTCTCAACCAAGATGGCCAACGCACTCGCTACCTTGGGCGTGAAAGCCGGTGAAACCGTGCTGACCATGCTCGATAACAACATCGACGCTGTCACCACCTGGCTGGCCATCAATAAGCTCTGCGCCGTGAGCGTGCCGATCAACACCGCGCTCAAAGGGGAATTTCTCCGGCACCAGATCGCCGATACCGGCACTTCAGTGGTGATTTGCGAAGCGGCCTACCTGCCACGCATCACGCCGCTCGCCGAACAACTGCTGGACGTCCAGCACATCCTTCACCGAGGCACGGCCGATGCGATCCCCGATTGCCGAATTCGCATTGCGCCGCTGGATGAATGGCGTGGCCATGACGCCACTCCACTCGCCAATAAACCGCAACCTTCAGACCTTGCCTGCCTGATTTACACCTCAGGCACCACAGGTCCTTCAAAGGGTTGCATGATCAGCTACAACTTCATGTGCAACCTGGCACGCCTGCAATTGCGCGCTGGCCCAGCCAGTGCCGATGATGTGACCATCACGCCATTGCCGCTGTTTCACATGAATGCGCTGTGCGTATCGATCATCGCCAGTATTCTGGTTGGCGCACGCGCCGCCATTCTCCCGCGATTCTCCGTTTCGAATTTCTGGCAGGAAGTGGAACGCTCCGGCGCTACCATCGCCTCGATCCTGGGTGGCATGGGCGGTCTCCTCGCCCAGGCGCCAGATAACGAAGCGATGCTGCGTTGTGTCGGGCAGATCCATACCGCTCGAGGCAACCCTTACACCGAAGAAACCAAAAAGATCTGGCGCGAGCGTTTCGGTACCAAGCTGGTGGGCGGCAATGGCTATGGCCTCACCGAAGCCTGCGTTATTACCTCATTGGCCGCCGGCGAGTACGCCGCGCCGGGCTCCTCGGGAAAACGCATTTCGGATTTCGATGTACGCATCGTCGACGACCTCGATCAGGAAGTAGCGCCGAACAGCGCCGGCGAAATTGTGGTTCGTCCGCTGCGTCCGGACATCATGTTCCAGGGCTACTGGCGCCGTCCGGAAGACACCCAGAAGCTGATGCGCAACATGTGGTTCCACACTGGTGACATTGGCAAGTTCGATGACGATGGCTTTTTCTACTTCGTCGATCGCAAGAAGGATTATCTGCGCCGCCGAGGCGAAAACATTTCCAGCTTTGAAATGGAAGCAGCCTTTGCTGTTCACCCGGCATTGGCCGAGGTCGCCGTACATGCGGTGCCATCGGATAAGGGCGAGGACGATGTGAAGGTCACAGCGGTACTGCATGAAGGCATGACACTGGATCCGGAGCAGCTGTTCCATTGGGCCACTGAATCGGTGCCTTACTATGCCCTGCCCCGCTATATCGAATTTCGCAGCAGCCTGCCGAAAAACCCGCAGGGACGGGTGTTGAAATACTTGCTGCGCGATGAAGGAAAAACCGCGACCACTTGGGATCTGGAAACCACATCGATCGTGGTTTCCAAAAAATAATCGTCTCTATCTGGCTGGAGTTGGCCATCCATCATAGAAAAAGCCCGCTTTGAAGCGGGCTTTCTCGTCTCTTGGGCCTGGTGTCGCCTTTGTAGGAGTGAGCTTGCTCGCGATGAACTTAAGGGACAACGCGCTCTACCAGAACGTACGCGTTATCGTTAACGTCCATCGCGAGCAGGCTCGCTCCTACATTGATCTGTTGAATTCAATACTCACGCACAGGAATGCCTTTAGGGCGAGAGTTATAACCCGGCAGATGCAGGCCTCCGTCGACGTGAATGGTTTCGCCCGTGATGAAACGCGACATCTCGGACGCGAGGAATACCACCACTGGGCCGATGTCGGCTTCAGGCTCGCCACAACGGCCCAATGGACGCATGGAAGCCGACATCTCGGCAAAGCCGGGGTTCTCTGCGGCGAGCTTGTGGAACGTGGCGCCCATTGCCGTGGGAGCGATGGCGTTGGTGCGGATGTTGAACCGCCCCCACTCGGATGCAGCGCTGCGGGTCAGCCCGACAATGGCCGACTTCGCCGTGTTGTAGTCCCCATGCAACCAGGCACCGATTTCGATATCGATAGAGTAGAAGTTGATGATCTTGCCACCGCCCCGCGCCTTCATATGAGGCAGCGCGGCTTTCATCGCCCACCATGCAGCCCACACTGTTGAGCCGAGGGTTTGCTCCAGCATGGCATCGGTTTTTTCTTCCAGGAGCACATTGGGGGTGGGCGCAAAGGCGTTGTTGACCAGGATGTCCAGCCCCCCGAATTGATCAATGGCCAATTGCACGGCGGCCTCGATGTCCGTTTTGCTGCACACGTCAGTCTTGATGAATACAGCCTGGCCACCTAACGCTTTCAGTTCGGCGACTACTGCCTCTCCACTGGCGACATCCAGTTCGGCGACCACCACGGCAGCACCCTCTTTGGCAAAGTTCAGCGCAATACCGCGCCCAATTCCGCCGCCTGCACCGGTAATCAGCGCAACCTGTTCATTTAGCAGTGCCATAGCCACTCCGTTTTTGTTTTTTTGTGAACATTATTGGTTATAGTGTCTAAATATAGCGTATTTCTTCAGGCTAAACAGTACTGGAACAAGGATATTGAGGATGACTGTATTTCGTCGCCGCGTAGACATCATTGCTCACCATGTCGATGGCACGGGTGAGGTCCGTGCGGCTCTGGAAGACGACTTTCACCACTTCCGTGTATGGGTTCGTCACCATGAAGGTGAAGTCACCGCCATTGGCGGTGAAGCGCTGCGTTATCCTTACTCCATGTGCCCGCAGGCTTGCGGTCAATTACAGCAGTTGCTGGGCATGAAGCTGGACTGTATAGCCCACTCAGTGACCCGGCAGGCCGACGCCAGTCATCAATGCACCCACCTGTTCGATCTGGCGGGTCTGGCCATTGCAGCTGCAGCCCGTGGCACTCTTGAACGTCGCTACGACATCAACATCGGCCAGCGCATCGCCAACCGTACCCGCGCCACCTTGATACGTGATGGCGATGAAGACCTGACCTGGGACGTCAACGGCACCATGATTGAAGGGCCATCTCCCTATTCAGGCATCAACCTTCGCGAAGGCATGGCACGCTGGGCGCTGAAGGCCCTCGGTGAAGAAGCCGCCGAAGCCGCCCTGCTACTTCGCCGTTGCACGTTGATCTCGATGGGACGCGCCTATAACCTGGACGAGCAGATTCACGCCGCGAACACTGGCCTTTGCTACAGCCAGCAACCCGAACGCGCCGAGCAGGCACTGCGAATGAAGGGTTCGACCCTGGATTTCAGCCATGAACAACTGAAGTTGTGCGCCGAGGACCAGGATTGGTTGGGGCAAAGGCCTTAGCCGCGCTGCTCCTGGTGCAAGAGCAGTGCGGCCAAGGCCCGCAAGACCCGACGATCCGGGTTCGCCCCGGACCGCCGATAGGACTCAGAGGAAGACGGCCAGATTGGGGGTTCCGAGCACCGCCTGGTCAAGGATGACTTCGCGCCGGGAAAGCTTGAACCCCGCCTCATGCAGACGCAGCACGTCACGTCGCTCGCCACTGATGATGTCGACATGGTGGTCGTTGAAACGGCTACGGGTCAGTAGCAGGTAACTGGTCACCACAAACTCATCGCTCTTGTCGGTTTCCTCGACAAACACGTTGGTCACCAGGCGTCGGGTACGCGAGGGAGGATCTTCCGCCCAGGCGCTTTTACCGGACAGGCGCAAAATGCGGCCCATGATCGAACGGTAGTCATCGTGGTAGTGCTGAACACTGCGCACGATGGTGGTTCTGAGCTCGGACGCCACGCGAGTCTGGCGCAGCGGTACGGTATACACCAGGTCGGTGTCCAGGCGTTCGGCCCACTCCTGCAGGCGAATCTGGTCGAGCAGCGTGGCTTCCTCGTAGAGAAAGGTCACCACATCGTTGTAGATCGGCGAGCCCACCGGCACCCGCTTGGTGCCGACTGGGGAACCCGGCTGGATATCCTCCACGCCGCGTTGTTGAACCTGAGCCATGAGTCATTCCCTCACTTTTATTCTTGTACTTGTTAATGCTGTTACCGGCGATTGCGACCCGCAAGGACCGCAATCGAACCAGGGCCAACAGGCGCTTATTGCTCGTTCGGTGCAGTCATCAGCTCGTGCCAGTACAACCACCAGTGCCACTGGGTATCGTCCTTGGTGAAGCCTTCGTTGACGATGCCAGGGCCCGGCCAACCCTCGGGTGCTCCTGTTTCGAAGCAAGCCTGGTATTTCAGCGTGCTCTTGCGGCCCATCGCGCCTTTGGCGGCCAGGGTCATGTGCGGCCAGGTATCGGAGTCATCCTGCTCGACCATGCCCGAGGTGCCGAACAACTGGATGGTTTGCTTGAGCATCTTGTCGCGCAGTTCAGGGGATGCGTCTTTCTCGGCAAACACCCAGTTGACGAACTCCAGCTTGTCTGGCCCGCGAGGCACGTAGGCGTGCAAGGTCATCGAGCCGACTACGCTGCCATCGGGCTGCGGAATGTAGACGAAGCCGAAAAGAATGTTCGGGAACATCCCGCCGACTTGCGGCGGCATGCTGGTCAGCACTTTCAACTGATCTTCAGTCAGATTGCGTGCCAGCTGTTCGACCATGTCGGCAGTCATGCCGGCAGGCGGCAATGCCTCCAGTTTTTGCTGCACGGTCAGCTCGGCCGGGTCGAGGCCGGTCAGGCGCTTGATCTTGCGCGCCAGGTCGATGCAGCGCAGCGCATGGCCGTGGGGCGAGCTGATTTCCACGCCGATCATTTCCGGACTGAGGTCGGCTGTTTCGCCCTCACCTTTCTTGGCGTAGTTACCCACTTCGCCCAACCAACGGTGCAAGGTCAGGGTGTGGAAACCATCGGCCGCCGATTGCTCACCCGCGGTTTTCCAGTTGGCGTTGACGATAAAGCGCTGGGGTGGGCCGAGCACTTCCATGCCCTTGTCGGAACGACAGAACAGCATGTCGTAGTACCATTTGGCATCACCCAGGAACTCGTCAAACGACGGTCCTTCAATGTTCCAGGTGGCAAATACCAGGCCGCCATACAGCGTGACCCGGGCTTTTTTCAGGCCCAGTTCTTCCTTGGGCAGCATTTTGCCGTGCATGCATTCACGCTCGACCGGCGAGCCGATGAAGTCGCCATTGGGGCGGAAAGCCCAGCCGTGATAGATGCACTTGTGAATTTGCGTGTTGCCGCAGTCGGCAGTGCTGATGCGCATCCCGCGGTGCGGGCACACATTGAGGGTCACGAACACCTCGCCCTGCTTGCCACGGGCAACAATGACCGAATCAGACCCCATGTCACGGACCATGAAGTCGCCGGAATTAGGAATTTCCGATTCATGACCCAGCAATACCCAGATCTTGCCGAAGATTTTTTCCATTTCCAGATCGTAAATTTCGTGGTCAGACAACACACGCATTTGCACTTCACGGCTGGATGGATAGATGAGGTCCGAGACCTTGGTTCCATCCGACAATACGGGGCTTGTTCTTGTTAGCATGCTTGCCTCCTAATCAGAGTGTCACGACAGTGGTTGCAACGAAATATAAGACACTTTTTCTATTTTTGTACATAGAATTCACCTTCTTTTCGTAAGTGAATTCTTTCGCCATTCAGGTAACCGTCAATCCTTGCTCGGCGCCTTCCCCACTTGAGTGCGCAGTACACCGATGCCGTCGATCTCCAGCTCAACCACGTCGCCAGGTTTCAAATAACGCAGTTGCTCCAGGCCGCAGCCGTTGCCGACCGTGCCGGAGCCCAGGAACTCGCCGGGGTACAAGGTTTCTGAGCGCGACACGTGGGCAATCACGTCCTCGAAGCTCCAGCGCATGTCGCGGGTATTGCCGCGCCCCCACTCCTCCCCGTTGACCCGGGCAACCATATTCAGGTCGTAGGGATCACCCAGTTCGTCTGCGGTCACCAGGCACGGCCCCATGATGTTGGCCGTGTCGAAATCCTTGCTCTTGGCCGGGCCGAGCATGCCGGGCATTTCCAGGGCCTGTGCGTCGCGCGCGCTCATGTCGTTGAAGATGGTGTAACCGACGATATGCGAACGGGCGGTTTCACGACTGATGTCCTTGCCGCGCTTGCCGATGTAGCAACCGAACTCCAGTTCGAAATCCATTGCCCGACTGAAGCTCGGCCACTGGAATTCGTCGTCGATGCCGATCACCGCAAAACGGTTGCCCTTGTAGTAGATGGGCTGCTTGTTGAAGGTTTCGATCACCCGGTCATCGGCGCGAGTGTTCATCGCCTTCAAGGTCGCTTCCGGATCCTCGGTACGCAACGCCCGGGCGCGACGGGCCGCGGCGAAACTCTGGCGCAGGTGCAATTCGAAGCAGGAGCAATCGCGCATCTGCGGTGGCGGCTGGATCGGTGCGCGCAGTTTCACACTGGCGCGCTCCAGCACTGCCGCCGAGGGGGCCTTGGCCACCAGGGAGCGGGCCAACTCCAGCGCAGGCTCACCGCCTTCCACCAGAGACAGAATGCTGCTCAGTGCCGGGGTTTCGCGGCTTTCCAGCAAGCGGTAGGCGATTTGCAGGTCGAGTACCTGCTGGTCCTGGTTGAGCAACGCACCCGCACGATCAAAGCCCTCGGCGTCGCTATAGGTCACCAGTCTCATACGCGTCCACTCACTGGCAACAGCGCACCGGTTACTGCCGCAGCATCGTCCGACAACAGAAACGCAACCACCGCCGCCAATGCATCCGGGGTCACCCAGCGGCGGCTGTCGGCTTCAGGCATGTCGGCACGGTTGGCAGGAGTATCGATGATGCTTGGCAGCACGGCGTTAACCGTCACGCCACGATCCTTCAGCTCTTCGGCCAAAGCCTCGGTCAACCGGGCGACGCCGGCCTTGGAAGCAGCGTAAGCGCCCATGCCTGTTGCGGCTTTGACCGAGGCCAGCGCTCCCACGTTGACGATGCGTCCTGCCTTGGAGGCCAGAAGCTGCGCCAGCGCCGATTGGGAACTGACCACTGCGGTACGCACATTCATCTGATAGAGGCGATCCCAAGTCTGCAGGCTACCCCCTTCGACGGTCTCCCAGGCAAACCCGCCCGCGACGTTGACCAAACCATCAATGCCGCCCCACTGCGTGGCAATCTGCTCGAACGCCGCACTGGCCGACTCGGTCGAAGTCAGGTCAACACCGCCCAGGCACAGCAGGTTTTCCGTGTCCAGCAAGGCGGCAGGCGCCTCGCTGCGATCCAGCAATGCAACCCGGGCGCCACGCGCCAGCAGGAATTTGCCAAGTGCGCTGCCGAGGGCTCCAAACCCGCCGGTGACGACTACCCTCTTGTCCAGTAATGACTGGGACATCGCGAAATCCTCTTGTTGTTGTTTTACGGCGCGAAGGTTCGATTCGTGCCTTCGTCGGTACGTATATATGACACTTTTAGAAAATATGTACAAATGATACCGTATGACTTCAAGTCAAACATTCACCTGCGGACCGCTGATGCCTAGAAAACTTCCTGCACTCAACGCCGACAACCGCGCCTTCTGGCAAGGCGGCGAACGGGGCGAACTGCTCGTTCATCGCTGCGCGGCCTGCAGCCGGTATTTCCATCCACCCGCCCCGCTTTGCCCGCATTGTGCAAGCTTTGAGGTGGCGCCAGAGCCGGTGTCCGGCAAAGGCAATGTGCTCAGTTACACCATCAATTACCAGGCCTGGGCCCCCGACCTGGAGGTGCCCTATGTGGTCGCGATCATCGAGCTGGTGGAACAACCTGGCTTGCAATTGGTGAGCAACGTGGTGGGCATTCCGGTCACGGATGTGCATATCGAAATGCCGGTACGGGTCAGCTTCCTCAATGTCGAGGATGTCTGGTTGCCTCTGTTCGAGAAGGATCAGTGATGTTCGATCATCGTTATGAAAAAGACGTCGCCATCACCGGCATTGGTCAATCGGAAGTCGGGCGACCGTCGAACAAGTCGGCGATGCGCCTGACCCTTGATGCGTGCCTCGAGGCCATTGCTGACGCTGGCCTGCAGCGTAGCGACATCGACGGTGTGGCCTGCTGGCCAGGCGACAACAACAATGGCGACCCGTTTTCGCCGATTGGCCCGAGCGCTCTGAAAAGCGCTCTAGGGCTCAACGTCAACTGGTTCGGCGGCGGCTATGAAGGGCCTGGCCCGCTGACTGGCGTGATCAACGGTGCCATGGCGATTGCGGCGGGGCTGTGTAAACACGTGCTGGTGTTTCGCACCATCACCGAAGCGTCAGCCCGCATGGTGAACAAACAAGCCAGCGCCTTGACCAATAAAACCCAAGGACGTGACAGCAGCTACGCCTGGCAGTGGTTCACGCCATTCAATGTGCTCTCGGCCACTAATCTGATGGCGCTGTACGCCCAACGTCACTTCCATGAATACGGCACCCGTGCGGAGCAACTGGCGCAAATCGCCCTAACGTGTCGCCAGAACGCCATGCGCAACCCCAAGGCGGTGTTTCGCACACCGATGAGCATGGACGATTACATGGCGTCGCGGATGATTTCCACGCCGCTGCGCATGTTCGACTGCGACGTGCATTGCGATGCATCGACCGCCATCGTCTTGTCGCGCCGCGATATCGCTCAGGACCAGCCGAACAAACCGATCCGCATTGAAGCCATGGGAGCTGCATTGAACCAGCCCTGGTCATGGGACCAAATTTCCCTGACCAAAATGGCCGCTTTCGATGTTGGCCAGATGATGTGGGCACGCACTGACTACACCCCGCAGGACGTCGAATCCGCGCAGCTGTATGACGGTTTTTCGATTTTGACCATGATCTGGCTCGAGGCCTTGGGCCTGTGCCCCGTCGGAGAAAGTGGTGCATTCGTCGAGGGTGGGACGCGCATCGCGCTCGATGGCAGCCTGCCAATCAATACCAATGGCGGGCAGCTATCCGGCGGGCGCACCCATGGCCTGGGTTACGTGCATGAAGCCTGCCTGCAACTGTGGGGCCGTGCCGAAGGGCGACAAACCCGTGAACACCGTGTCAGCACGGTGGCAGCAGGTGGCGGCCCGCTGGGGGGCAGCCTGCTTCTGGTACGCGAGTAACGGCGCGCTTCAGTAAAGTACGCCGGCCACTTCGCTGCAGAACTCGATCAGTGCCTTGCCCAGCTCGGCAAGGCCCTCTTCATCGCGTTGCCCGCGGAACATCACCGCGGAGACGGTGAAGTCGATGCTGTTGGTCGGTGAGTACACTGGCGCCGCGACGGCAAGAATCCCACCCGAAAAATGCCCGTCATCTACTGCCCAACCACGCTCGGCGGCGACCCGGACTTCTTCCCGGAAAACCTCCAGCGACAGCGGCTGGGCCCAGCGAATGGTTTCGAAACTGCTCTGCACTTCGGGATCGTCGAGGTCGATCTGAGTGGCGAACAAACGCCCGCTGGCGCCCATCAGAATCGGCAGGCGCTGACCTTCGGCCATATCGATGCGGACATCAGTCGGGCTGGCAGCGGAGCTGACAATGACGATGCGGTCAGGGCTCATCTTGCGCCAAAGGGTGATGGTTACCCGCTGGCGCGCGGCCAGGTTCTGCAGCAGGGGTTTGGCCATCTGCACGCGGTGGCCTTGGGTAACCAATTGTTCAACCAGACGCGCCAGGCCCAGGCCCACGGAGTAGCGCTTGGACATGGCACTGAAGTCGACGACCTCCTCTTGCACCAGCGTGCGCAGGATGTTGAAGCAGGTGCTGGGATTGATCTTCAGTTGTCGGGCGATGTCCACCGATCGTTCCGGTGTGCCCACCTGGCTGAGGTAACGCAGGATGCGTATCGCGTTGGAAACGGGCTTGACGAGTGTTGCGCCGGTTGATTTGTCGTTGTCGTTGACGTCAGTGAAGTCCATGCCCAATCCAGTCACTTTATAGTGTCGCCATTCTAGCCTGAGAATGAATTGCGCCGTAAAGTTTTGTCTGGGAATTATTCGAACATTTCAGTCGGATTGTCTGACCAGAGGCTGATGGATCAGCCGGCGGGTTTGCAGGTCCTCGCGACGAAAACGCTCGATGAGACGCTCCTGGGCATGGTCAGCCTGAGTCACCCGTGTCTGCTGGCGCAAATACTCCAGCCAGGATTCGACAATAAATCGCTCGCTGTAGAGCTGCGGGTTGGCCATGTCGCGGTACAGGCGCCAGTTCTGCGCACCGTTGCGCCGGCGCGCCTTGCCTACTGCGTATACGGCAGCCAGGAAGTCGTCGCAGTCCGGCGCCGTCACCTGGTACACGATCTCCACCGAGACCGGTCCATCGGCATGGGTCACCGGGCTGGCCAGCTGGAGTTTGTCGGTCAATTGCACCTCGGCAAAATCTGCCTCCTGACCCAGCTCCACACGGCCGTTACGGGTCAGCAGAATGCCGACCAGCAACAAAAGCGTCGAGAGCAGCAGGCTCTGGCTCAGCCCCAGATACTCGGCCAGCGCACCCCAGATCGCACCGCCGGCGGCCATCGAACCCATGAGGATCAATACATAGACCGATGCAACCCGGGCGCGCACCCAGTTGGCGGCGTACGTTTGCACAACCGTGGAAATGGTCGCATTGACCGCCATCCACCCAAACCCTGCAAGCAACATCATCGCGCAGACCCCATAGCGATTATGGGACAGCGCGGCAGTGAGGGTCGCGAGGGCAAAGGCAATGACGCCGCACACCAGCAAATGCCGCATATTCAATACGCGGTACAGACGCGGCAAGTTGAGCGCCGCCAGCACGGCACCCGCTCCAAGAAACGCCATGAGCAAGCCATAACCACCGGCGTCCATGCCCAATTCCTGCTTGGCCACCAATGGCATCAATGCCCACAAAGCGCTAGCGCTGCTGGTGAATACCAACACCTGCTTCATGGCGCTGAACAATACCGCCGAATGGCGGATGTAACGCAGGCCACTGCGCATGCCTCCGGTCAGGGTTTCCGGTGGCAAGCCCACGGCTGGCGGGTTGGGTACCAGGCGAAAGAGGAAGAGCAGCACCGAGAACATGCACAGCGCGATGGCCAGAAACACCGAAGTGGTGTTCCAGTAAGCAATCAACGCACCGGCCAGCGCCGGCCCCAAAGCGCGGGTCGCGTTGATGGAAATGCCGTTCAACGACACGGCCGCCGGCACCTGGTCGCGGGAAAGTACACCGACCATGGTCACCATCCACGCCGACATTCCCAATGCACTGCCGGTACCCAGGACAAAGGTGAACGCCAATAATCCCCAGGTTTCCAGGTGAGCGCTGTACGCCAACCCGCACAGCACCAGCGCGGCGAACAGCATCATGCACTGCGTAATAATGAGCCAACCGCGACGGTCCACCCGATCGGCAATCACGCCACCCGGAAAGGCAAACAGGAAGACCGGCAGGGTCACAGCGGTTTGCACCAGGGAGACCATCGCCGCAGACGTGGTCAATGTGGTCATGATCCACGCAGCAGCGACCGTCTGCATCCAGATCGCCATATTGACCACAGCGCCCGCCAGCCATAGGCCGCGGAACGCTCTATTGCGAAACGGCGCCCACGCCGAACCCTCGCTCATCATCACTCCTCAGCGTCTATACCGGTCAAAATCAGGGGTTTACTTATCCAGCGGCTGGCCCAGTCGCCCCACCGCGCGCGCGGGGCTCAGCTGGCGTGGTGCTGCAATGGTATTGCGCAGTCGGCCGATGCCTTCGATTTGCGCCTCGACCCGGTCACCCGACTGCAAAAAGCGCCCGCTTTCCAGACCCACCCCGTGGGTGGAACCGGTAAACACCAGGTCACCCGGCCGCAGACTGATACGTGCATCCAGATAATTGAGCAACTCATCCAGGCTAAAAATCATCTGCCGGGTGTTGTCTTGCTGGCGCAGTTCATCGTTGACACTCAGGCGCATCTCCAATGCCGGCTGCCCCGCTACACCCAGTTCATCCACCGTGACAATCCATGGCCCCACCGGAGTGGCGCGATCCATGGCTTTCTGGGTCAACAGGTCCAGGCGCCCAATCTGCTTGCCGGCATCCCGCGCACTGATGTCATTGCCCACCGTGTACCCCAGCAGACAGTCGCTGGCATGAGGCTCATCCAGCAACGGGCGGCCCACGACAGCGACCAGTTCCACCTCGTAATCGAGCTGGGTGGTCAGCGGCGAATAATCGATCTCGTCATCAGCACCGACCAGCGCTGACTCAGGCTTCATGTACGCCAGCGGGTGCGCCGGCGCATCACTGCCCAGGCGCTTGAGGTGGCTCAGGTAATTGAGGCCCACACCAAAAACCCGACTGCCCGGCTCCAGCGGCGCAAGCAGACGTGCAGCCGACAACGGTAACCATTCGTCAGCAAGGTCGAGGATGTCTGGTGCAAGCTTCGCCCCCAACCCGGCCCACTGGGCGAATGGCGCATTGATCCGCCTAAGCCGATCCGACTGCGCATCCAGCAACGCCCAGAACGCCTGCCCGGCTACCTCGACCCGCGCCAGGCGCATCTCAGTGTCTGGCCAGGTAGATGGGCAGATACTCGGCGTCGAGCACTTCTTCCGGTGTCTTGACGCTGGCCCCGAGAATCGGGCCGACCATTTCGTGGCCCCACAGGCTGAGTTTTTCCGGGTTCAACTCATAAGGGTCGCCTTGCCATGGCTCGATTTCCGCAATGGTCTCGAAGGCAAAGCCGGACGGGTTGAAATGGTAGAACGACAGGTGCGGATCCTGGGCATGCTGACCGAGGGTCATCATCATCGGCAGTTCGCGCTGGCGCACGATGTCGTAGGTTTCACCGACATCACGCACGTTGCGCACAAACAGCCCGACATGTTGCACGCCCATGCGTCCCGGGCCGTGGCCATAAGCGATGTCGTGACTGGTGTGATGATTGAGTTTGGAGCGGAAAAATCCGGTGCGCCCTTTGCCCGCGCCGGCGCCATACCAGCTGAAGCCCATGACGTTGAGCAGGAAGTCTTCCAGTTCCGGCGTGTAGTCCGGGGTGATCAGCACCACGTGGCCTGCCCCACGTTCGTCGGCCAGGAAACCACTGTGTGGACGCCCTGGCTGGAACGAGCGCGGCAGCCATTTTTGCCCGTAAAAGAGTTCGTGCTGATACCCCACCGGGTCGCGGAAGCGCACCAGTTCGCGAACACCACGCTTTTCACAGAGCTGAGCATCGCCACGGGTGAATTCGACATTGGCCGCGGCCAACTTCTTGATGCCGTCCTCGAACGCCATGCGCCCCACCGCTTCCCAGCCGATATAGGCAATTCGGTCAACTTTACCCGGATGGAACGCCAAACGATGACGGCGATCGTCGATTTTGAAGTACAGTGACTCAGGGTCACTCTCGGGATTCTTGCCGATACCAAAGCCCATCACCTGCGGGCCGTACTCACGCCACGCCTCGAGATTGGGGGTTTCGAAGCCCATGTAACCGATACCGATGATGTCCACGTTATTCACCTTGTTATTGTTCGAGATGAAAGGGTGCCAATGGCACCTGCACTGACGCCGCGTGTGTCAGACCGCGAGTAACCCGCCGTCGATGACGAAGTCCGAACCTGTAATGAACGAAGCTTCATCCGAGGCGACGAATACCGCCATGGCCACCACTTCTTCGGGTTCGCCGGGACGGTCCATCAATACACCGTCCAGCAGCATGGCGCGCATTTTCGGGTCTTCCAGAAACGGCCGGGTACCCGGCGTGGCGACAAAGCCCGGGCTCAGGCTGACCGCACGGATACCAAACGGTGCGCCTTCCACGGCCAACTGGCGAGTGAAAGAGACCACGGCGCCCTTGGCGGCCGAATGCGCGGCAATACCGGCGACTTTCGAACCGCCCCAGGCCGCGGTAGACGACACGTTGATGATCACTCCGCGCTGCTCGGCCAAGTGCTGCCAGGCGTACTTGGTGGTGTAGAACAGCAGGTCGATTTCGTTGCGCATGGTGAACTGCCAATCTTCGATCGACATCTCGCTGACCAGCCCGAAACGTGCGGCGGAAGCGTTGTTGTAGAGGACGTCGATGCGTCCGTGCTCAGCGACGGCGGCATCGATCCAGGTCTTGGCCTGTTGGTGATCGCCCAAGTCCACGGGCGCCGAACCATACAGGGTAAACCCCTCGGCCCGCATCAAGGCTGCAGTCTCTTCATGGCCTTCGGCGTTAAAGTCGCAGCCGACCACAATCGCCCCTTCGCGGGCAAAACGCAGCGCCGCAGCGCGGCCCTGGCCACCGCCGGTCCCGGTAATCAATGCGACTTTGTTGTGTAACCGTCCCATCCGCACATCCTCAACTCTGTGGTTATCACGTGACGACTGACGCTCACGCCATTAAACGGCTTCGTCTTCCTGGGTGATGGGCTCAAGCCAAATGGCCTCCGCCGGGCAGGCGGCAGCCCCTTCACGGGCCTCCTCCTCCAGTTCCGGTGGAACACGAGCATCGTCCATGTATACCAAGCCATCGGCATCAAGTTTGTACAGGCTTGGGCAGATCGCGGCACACAAACCATAACCACAGCAGCGGCTACGGTCTGCCACGGCTTTGAATTGCGCTTTTTCTGAACTCATTTTTGTCTCCTTTATCAGGTCCAGTCTCAGCAAATTATGAACACTATTTTATTTTATGTGCAATTAATTTTTAACGCGGATATGCTGCCATCTATCCGCTGTCGCAAAACACTGGTCTGGAATCCAAATGGATAAAAAACAGCAGGATGTTGAACACGACCGGATGCAGATTGATTGAAAGGTGGGTTCAACGCAGGAAATTCGTTTGTCTTTGAGTCAGATAGCTGTGCTGGACAAAGGGGATTTTCTGATTTTATTCTGAATAAAAAACCAGATTCTGTTCAAAGAATTTGCTGGCGGTGGTCCACATCACCATCCAAAGCAGTGCTTGGCTCAACAAAACCTATAAGGAAGCCAACTGAATGCACCCGTCCAAGAACGAAGCGGCCATTGATCTTCATGAGTTCCGGCAAAGCTGGAAGATCCTGATGTTGGCTGTCGCCGGTGTCGCCATCAGCATCAACGCCGCCCTGCTCTACGGCTTCGGCACCCTGGTCGTACCACTGGGCGATGCCTTTGGTTGGAGTAAAAGCGAACTGCAGGCCTGCATCACCTTCCTGTTTGGCGGCGCCGTGGTGTCCTTGCAACTGGTGGGTTGGTTCAACCTGCGCTACGGCATGAAGCGCGTCACGGTGATTTCCCTGCTGTTGTTGTCGCTCGGCTACCTGGCGACCACTCAACTGACCCAATCGATCTGGTCGATGTACATTGCCTTTGCGTTGCTGCCCATCGTCGGCATGGGCGCCCTGGCGGTCACCTGGACGCAATTGATCAGCCTGTGGTTCGACAAAAATCGTGGCCTGGCGCTGGCCATCGGGCTGTCCGGTACTGGCGTCACTGCCGCCACCATTCCCCGCCTGATGGCGTGGGGCATTGAGCAATGGGACTGGCGAGCGGCCTTCGTGATTCTCGCGCTTCTCAACCTGCTGGTACTACTGCCGCTGATTCTGCTGTGGTTCAAGCTACCCGCTGCGGTGGGTAACCGTAATGACGGCAGTGCGCTGGAGCAATTGCCCGGCATGGGTTTTCGTGAAGGCATGGGCTCGCTGAAATTCTGGACCTGCAACCTGGCACTCGGCCTGGTGATTTCTTCGATTGTCGGCATGGTCACCAGCACCGTGCCCATGCTGCAAGCCAGAGGTTTGTCCGCTGCGCAAGCCGCCACCATCTTCAGTGGTTTTGGTATCTCGCTGATCTTCGGGCGCATGTTGATCGGCTACCTGCTCGATCGGCTATGGCCGCCAGCGGTGTCTGCGCTCAGCCTCGTGCTGCCCGCTATCGGGTGTTTCATCTACCTGAGCCCCACCAACGAATTTGCCCCCCTGCTGCTGGCGGCCGTACTGGTCGGTTTCGGCGCCGGGGCAGAGTTCGACATTGCCGCCTTCCTGATCGCCCGCTACTTCGGTTTACGCGAATACGGCCGTCTGTTTGGCGTCCATCAGGGCTTGAATACCGTGGCCTCGGCACTGGCGCCGTTGCTCTTCGCCTACATGCTGGCACGCACCGGTTCTTATACCTCGATGCTGGTATACAGCGCTGCTTGCTGCCTGATCGGCCCCTTGTTGTTGCTGACCCTGGGGCGAGTGCCACGCTTCAACGCACAAACAATTCCAAGTCAATCCTGAGCCCCCAACAAGAATCGGAGCAGAACATGCCCACTTTGACGTTTATCGAACACAACGGCACGGCCCATCAGGTCAAAGGCGACGTAGGTCAATCGGTGATGCAAGCCGCTACATTCGCCTCAGTGCCGGGCATTCCTGCCGACTGCGGCGGCGCCTGCAGCTGCGCCACCTGCCACACCTATGTCGACGAGGCCTGGCTGAGCAAGGTGCAAGCCGCTGAAGGCATGGAAAACGACATGCTCGAATACGCGTTCGAGCGCCGTGACAACAGCCGCTTGAGCTGCCAGTTGATCATCAGCCAAGAGATGGACGGCATGGTCCTGCACCTGCCGTCGTCGCAATTCTGAATGCGCTTGAAGGAGCTAACATGACCCTCGCCTCAGTCGTTATCGTCGGTGCTGGCCAAGCCGGTTTTCAGGTCGCTGCCTCCTTGCGTCAGGAAGGCTATGACGGGCGCATTACCCTGATTGGCGATGAGCCAGGCCTACCCTATCAGCGGCCGCCATTGTCCAAGGCCTACTTGCTCGGCAAGATCCAGGGGACCAATCTGCTGTTCCGTCCCGCTGAGTTTTATGCCACCCAACGCATTGAACTGCTGCATGACCAGGCGACGGCAATTGACCGCCAGAACGGTCGCGTAGTGTTGGCCTCCGGTGAGGCGATCAGCTATGACCACCTGGTATTGGCCACGGGTGCACACAACCGGCCGCTGCCGGTGCCAGGCGCCGAGCTGCCTCAGGTATTCGGCATCAAAACCAAAGCCGATGCCGATGCCTTGGCGCCACTGGCTAAAGAAGCGCGCAATGTGGTGGTGATCGGCGCCGGGTTCATCGGTCTGGAGTTTGCCGCGGTAGCCGCAGCACAGGGGGCCAATGTCCATGTGCTGGAACTGGCCGAGCGGCCAATGGCCCGTGCCGTGTCGCGGGAAATGTCGGAGTTGTTCCGCCAGGCCCATGAAGCCTGGGGTGTGCATTTCGACTTCCGCCAGGGCTTGAGTCGCATCGATGGCGACAACGGCAAGGTCTGCGCCGTGCAAACCGCTGACGGACGTGCCCTGCCTGCCGACCTCGTGGTGTTTGGTATCGGTGTGATCCCCAATGCCCAACTGGCAACCGAAGCGGGTCTGGCCATCGAGAACGGCATCAAGGTCGACGCCAACCTGCTCACCTCTGACCCGCGAATTTCCGCATTGGGCGATGTCGCCAGTTTCCCGTGCCTGCAAAACGATGAACAGCACACGCGTCTCGAGTCGGTGCAGAACGCCATCGACCAGGCCCGCGCAGTGGCCGCACGGTTGATGGGTAAACCGGCGCCTTACGGCGCCCTGCCCTGGTTCTGGACCGATCAGGGTGACCTGAAACTACAGATTGCCGGACTCTCCAACGGCTACGACAGCACTGTTGTCCTCGGGTCTCCCCAAGACAAACAACTTTCCGTGCTGTGTTTCCGCAATGACCGCCTGGTAGCCGTTGAATCCTGCAATCGCATGGGCGATCACATGGCCGCGCGCAAGATTCTCGCCCGCGCGCCCAAGTTGTCGGCAGCCGAAGCCGCCGCTGACGGTTTCGACCTGAAAGCCTGGGAAGCGGCCAACCGCGACTGAGCGCCGCATGGACAGGTAAAACCCGCAGCCGCGCCCGCCTCCGAGCTGACGCGGCTTTTTTTTTGCATAACGACTGGAGCGATGCAATGAACAAAGTCTGGTTTATTACCGGTGCCGCCCGAGGCTTGGGCGCCGCCATTGCCAAAGCCGCCTTGGCTGACGGTGACCGCGTGGTGGTCAGTGGCCGACGTATCGAACCACTGGAAGATGCCTTCGCCGAGTTCGGTGAGCGCGTTTTGGCGGTGGCCCTGGATGTGACCAACGAAGCCCAGGCACTGACTGCCGTAGAGACTGCCGTCGCGCGATTTGGCCGAATCGATGTGCTGGTCAACAACGCCGGCTATGGGCAACTGGCACCCTTTGAAGACAATCTTGCCAGTGAAGCCGACAGCCAGTTCGCGACCAACGTGTTTGGTGTCTTCAACGTCTGCCGTGCCGTGTTGCCCGTCATGCGTGCGCAACGCAGTGGTCACGTATTCAACGTGTCCTCAATGGGCGGTGTGGTGGGGATGGGCGGTGCGGCGCTGTACTGCGCGTCGAAATTTGCCGTGGAGGGTTTTTCCGAATCCCTGAGCCTGGAAGTGGCGCAGTTCGGCATCAAGGTAACGCTAGTGGAACCCGGGGTTTTCCGTACCGACTTCCTCGACCCCAGCTCCGCTGTCTTTGGTACCCGTGGGCTGGAGGATTACGCCGCACTCACGGCCAAGGTCAAAGGCGCTTCGGCCGCCTACAACCACCAGCAAACCGGCAACCCGGCGAAACTGGGAGACGCGCTGGTTCACCTGGTTAACAGTGAACATCCGCCGTTGCGTTACCTGGCCGGCTCCGACGCTTACCTGCAAGTCAGCAACAAGCTCAACAATATGCTCGCGCAAATCGAGCTGTGGCGACAGCTTTCCTATTCCACCGACGGTGTATAAGCCGCCAGTGCGCACAACCTTTATGACAAGGCTGTGCGCACCCGGGCGATCAACCCTTACTGGTTGATGAAATAACGCACAAACAACTGCCCTTCTTCGAACCGATACAACTCGATTGTTTCGATGCCGCCTTCCTGCTCGCGAAAGGCATTCAGGTGATGGCACGCGGCTTCGTTGCCATTAACGATGCACTGCCGCACCTCGACGCGAATCTTCGGTTGCTGTTGCGCCCACATGCCTTCCAGGACCTGCCAGGCATCGTGCTGTGGTTTGCCGACGTATTCGATACTCAAGCCATTGGCCGAGACGCTGCGGTAATGTGCAAAAAAGCCCTCTTTATCGCCTTTGTTCCAGCAGTCGATCTGGCCGTGCAGGAAGTGCTCGATTGCGTGTTTGTCCATGCTCATATCACGTTCGTCCTCGGGTGGGGTTCAGGCGTGTTGCCGTTGTTGTAGAGTGTGCTGAAGCGCCAGAAATGCCGGTTCCATCTTCAACCACAACAAAATGCTCGGGCCGATAATGGCGCAGCAGAAACAGCACACCAGCACCGCCGAATAACTGCCGTAAGTATCGTAAAGATGGCCGAACAACATGGGCACCAGCCCGGCAGCAATGGTGATCAGGCACAGGTGCAAACCGAAGATACGCGCGTAGTCTTTCAGGCCGAAATAACGTGCCATCAGGAATGCCGCCAGATCGAATTCAGCCCCGGCACTTGCGCCGATACAAAGAGTGGCAAGCACCATTAACGGTGTGCTCTGCGCCCCGCCAAAGAGAAAGATCGCGCAGCCCAGCGCAGGCAGTGCCAGGCTCACCGCAGCCACCAGAGAAGGTGAAAAGCGGTCGAGCATGTAGCCCACCAACAGACGCCCGCCGATGATGGAAATACCAAAGGTACTGAATATCTGGCTGGCTTGCTGGCCGCTCAAGCCTTTGCTTTGCAACATCGGCACCATGTTGGTCACCATGCCTACGGTCAACGATACCGAAAGGATCAGCGCGATGTTAAAGCCCCAGTATTTCCCGGAGCGCAACGCTTGTTGGAAGGACATGCCGGCCAGTTCCGGGAGTTCCTTCTGTGTCGTCGCTTCAGTGCTGGCGTGCGGCGCCGGCATGCGCAACCACATCAAAGACAAGGGCAGCGTAAACAGCAGCGGCATCGCCCCCAATGCAATAAAACCCGCCTGCCAGCCATAGACGGCAATCAACCGCGACAGTAGCGGCGGCAGAATCATCGCCACCAGCCCGGTTCCACATAGAATCACTGCCAGCGCCAGACCCCGGTTGCGCTCGAACCAGAGGTTGACCAATTGCGTCCAGGTGATCGCAATGGTGCCGGCACAGACGATCGGCATGCTGAAAAACGCCAGGTACAACCAACCAATCGAGCCCTGAATTTGGGTGATCGCAAAATAACCGACGATCTGCAGCACGATCGAAACAATCGCCACTCGACGCAAACCGAAACGGCGGTAGAGCCAGCCGACCAACTGCGTAGAAATCGCCACACCGGCGAACAGGAAGGTGATCGAAGCCTGCAAGTCGCCACGGCTCCAGCCGAAGGCCTGCTCCAGCGGAATAACCAGGGTGCCGAAGGCATACAGCAGCGCAGCGGAAAGGCTGGTGCAGATGCCAAACAGACCCAGCAGTACCACGCGCCAGCCGCGCTTGAACTCGGAGAAATCATTGCCACCGTGGGCGGTATTGCTGCTGTTGCGTGTCTCAATTGTCATGACCTGACTCCCGGCGCGGGCCGCCATCGCGGACGCGCGACATGATTAGTGGCCCTTGAGGATTTCTTCGACTTTGGGCAGCGCGATCATGGTGGCGCCACCATCCACCAACAACGACGTGCCGGTGATATAGGAGGCCTCGTTGGAAGTGAGAAACATCACGGCATTGGCAATATCAGCGGACTCGCCCAGGCGCCCAACCGGGAAGTGTGCGGCGAGTTTGTGCGGCAGTTCATTGCCCAGGGTTTCCAGCATGTGGTCAGTGCCAATCAGCCCAGGTTCGACGACGTTGACCAGGATATTCATGGCGCCGAACTCCACCGCCAAACCACGGGCGAACGCATTCATGAATGCTTTGCTCGAACTATAGGCAATCAGTCGTGGTGTGTATTTGCGGTTGGCTTCGCCGGAGGAGATGTAAATCAGCCGGCCTTTGTCGGCTGCTTTGGACAGGTAAGGTGCGCTGTCCTTGGCCAGCCAGAACAACGACTGGATATTGCTGCGAACAATGTGATCGAAGGTGTCATCGGCCATTTCGGCGATCAGCCCGTGACTGGTGTCGGCGGCGCAATGCACCACGATATCCAGGGAGCCAAAATGTTCTACGCCGCCCTGCACCATCGACTTGATCGCCTCACGATCGGCGATGTCTCCACCGACCAGGCAGGCTTCACCGCCCAGAGCCTTGATTTGCTCGATTGTTTCTTCGCCGTATCGAGCGGTGCGTGCCGACACCACCACTTTGGCGCCCTCACGGGCATAGGCCAGGGCAATGGCGCGGCCCATGCCTCGACCGGCACCGGTGACCAGTACGACTTTGTCGCGGAATTTCATCGTGATTCCTCTTTATTGTTATTAGTTGAGGCTTTTTGTGGGAGCGAGCCTGCTCGCGATGTTTCTGAACGATAACGCGCCAAGCCTGAAGCCCCGCGGTGCTCTCAGGTTTTTCGCGAGCAGGCTCGCTCCTACAGGGGGTTCACTGATTTAGAGGTCCTTGCCTGGAACGTTACGGGCCGAGCCGTTACGCCGGTCCGACTCGCCCCAGCCCAGCCAGTGCGAAGGCTCGCGGGTATCGCCAACCCGACGCCAGCGCCCTTCCTGCTGCGCCGTGACCGGGAAACCGCCAACGAAGTCGATCATTTCGCCCTTCTCGTCAGGCAGGAATTCCCACTCCTCCTTGCCTTCGAGCACGATTTTGGCCGACTTCAAAAAGTAGCTACCGTCCTTGTGCTCGGTGTGCCCTTCGATATCGGTGGTGACCCGCACCTCGCCTTTTTCATTGTTGAAAATGGCGTAACCCAGGTGGTCGTGACCGACCATGAAAGAACCGGTATCCCACGTGCCGTCTTTATAAACGGTGACAAAGGACCACCAGATCACATGCTTGTTGTTGTTCACCACCAAGTCTTTCTTGAAGTGGATGGCGCCGCCTTCAGCCATGTAGAACTGGTCCAGCGCCATGGCGCCTTTTACCGGGCGCCCCTCGCAGACACCGGCGATATCCCACAACTGTGAAACGTAAAAGGTGCCCCACTCCACACCCGGCAAGTACCACTGCAAACCGGGTCCGAGCAGACGACCTTCGAGATGAAACAAGCCTTCTTCTTTCCAGGTCAGGCGTTCGCTGCTGGCCGTGATTTCCCAGCCATTACCGGCTTCACCCGGTTGGCTGGCCCAGCGTGCGGTATCACCTTCCAGGCTATGCACAGGCAGTGGCGTCAGTGCCTGGCGGGCCATTTTTTCGTGGTCCATGCGCAGGTGAACGTTGTCGACGTGGTTGTTCAGGTAGTAGAACTTGGTCGGGTTCGGCGTGCCATTGGGCGCCATCAGCGACCGCACGAATGAATAGATGTTGCCCTGTTCATCGCGCACCGAGCCGAACGGCGAGCTCTTGCTCAAATGCAGGCCGAAGAAGCCGCGCTCGGCAGACATCGAAGCGCCAGTGACCTTGTGCGGCCCGACCAGTTGCTGGAAGCCGAAATCACCGCGTTCTGGAATGGTTTTGAACGTTCTCATACTGCCCTCTGTTGTTTTTATCAAGGCCTGGAAACGGATTGGAATCGTGGGTCAGTCCCAGATCACCGGGAGTGTCGACACGCCGCGCAACTGCGCGCCGCCGATCTGCGGGACGGGCTGGGTCGGGTCGAGGCGCAAGTTGGGGAACAGATCGAGGATCGCGTTGACCGCGCAGCTGATTTCGACCTTGGCAACGAACTGACCGATGCACATGTGCGGACCGAAGCCAAAACCAAAAGAGGGTTTTGGCTTGCGGTCGATGTCGAAGACATCCGGGTTTTCAAAAGCGTCTTCGTCGCGGTTGGCGGACACCACCATGCACTGGACGAATGAACCTTTGGGGATCTTCACACCATGAAATTCCACTTCCTTGGCGGTTTCGCGCACTTTGAAAGTGGCGACCGGTTCAAAACGGGTGGTTTCGTCCATCAGCTTGCCAATCAGCGAGCGGTCGGCCTTGACGCGTTCGAGCAAGCCGGGCGTGGTGAGCAACAAGGTCATTACCGAGCCGAACATGCGCGTGGTAGTTTCCCCGGCCGCCGGCAACAACGAGCGAGTGAAGGTGATCACTTCATGGTCATCCAGCGTGCGCCCTTCGTATTCCGCGCGCAGCAAACGACCGACCACGTCATCGCCCTGGCTGCCCTCGGCGCGACGTTGCACCACGACCTCGGCCAGTGCGTCGTAAAGACCCTTGACGGCGATGCCGGCCTGACGCCGCGCTTCGACCATCTTGCTCGGGTCGATCTGGTTGCCGCCGACAATGGCCAAGGCCCAGGCCGCATATTGTTTGTACTTGGACGGTTCATCCGAGGGGAAGCCCATCAAGGCGTACATGATGCGAATCGGCAGCTCGAGGCCGAACTTCATCAGGTCGGCTTTCTTTGCCGGCAACATTGGCTGGATGTACTCCTCGCGGATCACCTGGTCGATCTGCGGGCGCCACTTGTTCACGGTCTCGGGCATGAATGCCGGTTGCAGCAAGGCGCGCACCTTGCGGTGTTCGTCACCGTCCATGGCCAGAATGATCAAGCCATCGAAAAACGCGCCCAGACCTTCGGCAATAAAGCCGCTGGTGTAGGTCGCACCATCGCGCAGAACAGTCATCACGTCCTGGTATTTGAACAAGGCGAAGGTCGGGCGAGTGCCCTGCTGGGTACCGGCATTGGTTGGCACCCCGAATTGAGTAATGAAATCGCCTTCATAGATGGGTGACTTCAACCGTTGCTCGCGGCACACCGCATGAATATCCAGGTCAGTACCGCGATACATTTCCGATACGGCGGAATACGCGGTGGCCAGGTCCAGTGCTGCGCTTTCGTTGCTCATCAGGTTCTCCTGTCTTGTTTTTATTGCTCTTGCACACCAAGATTGCCCGGCTGCCAATCCATGGTATGCGGTTGTGTCTGCACCGGTACTGCGCTTCGTTTGACTCTGGGTCAAACGATGGCGCCCGGGTATATGCTTCAAGGTGTGACCCCATTCAACAGGAGGAGTACGAGGTGGCGGTGAAGGCAGGAGAAGGTGGCGAACAGGGCAAACGCAATACGATGAATCGCCTGCTCGCTGCTGCGCGCGTGGAGTTCGCCAAGAAAGGCCTGGCCGGTGCGCGCGTGGAAGAAATAGCCCGGGATGCCGGGGTCACCAAGCAACTGGTCTACCACTACTACAACTCCAAGGAAGGGCTGTTTGTCGCGGTACTGGATGAATCCTCGGACAACATCATGTCGGAGCTGGTCAACCTCAAGGTTGAAGAGCTGCCACCGCCTCAGGCGATGCGCACCGTGCTCAATCACTTCTTCGACCAATACCGGTTTGACCCCTTCCTCGGCAGCCTGGCGCTGGAAGGCATCCGCTACCACGACACCCACGAAACACCGCGTAACCATTTTCTTGAAATGGCACCGAAGCTGATCGCCAAGCTCGACGCGATCCTGGTCCGTGGGGCCGCCAGTGGTGATTTTCGTGCGGACATCAACCCGCGCCTGTTGCTGGCCAGCGCATCGCTGGTGACCACAGGCTGGTTCACCAACCGCTACTCCATGTCCGCACTGGCCGGCCTGGATACCGACTCGGCAGAAGGCATGGCCACCTGGCGCCAGTACTCGGCAGATTTTGTCCTGGCGAGTATTTCGTTGGGTGCAGAAAAAAACGCCGGCAGCGTTTAACCGCTGGCAGCGTCTTTCTTGATGCACTGAACCCGTGGCAAGGGAGCAAGTTCACTCGCCACACAAGCTCAACGCTCGTACTGGCGCTACCTGTTTTTCTGCAGGTACTTGCTCACCCGTTTGGCCGCCAACCGCCCTGCCATGCCGTTGACCCCACCACCGGGATGTATGCCGGCACTGCCCAGATACAACCCCGCCACTGGCAAGGTATCGCCGCCCAAACCGTACGCAGGGCGCATGGTGCTTGAGCGCATGGAGGTGGTGTCGATATGCACCACGCAGCCATTGACCGTGTTCAAGCGCGCGGTAAAGTCCGGTGCGGCCTCGATGTGTCGGCCTAGCACCTGCCCTTCGATCCCTTCTATATAGTCGTACAGCTGTTCCTGTACCTGGTCGGCCACTCGCTCACGCAAAGCGTCCCAGCCTTCGTTAGGGTTAACCGGCATCACCGGAGGGTAGATGTACAACACGTCCTGACCGGCCGGCGCTTGTGAAGGGTCGGCGGCGCTCGGTGCGGCCACGGTGATGTAGGGCAACTTCGGTACCTCGCCTCGGGCGCAAGCGGCGAAGTTTTCCAGCACCGCCTCTTCGGTACCGATCAACATCACGGTTTTACGCAGATCCACACCGTCGCCGCGAATGGCAGCAAAACGTGGCACGGAAATCTGCCCGCGCAAGGCAAGATCCACCTTCAGTGGTCCCGATCCCTTGCCGTTGGCTGGTGCCATGGCGATGCGGGTGAGCAAGTGTTGGGGAATTTCACCACGGGTGACCATATCCAGCGCAGGCTTGGGGTGACAGCCGGCAATCACCGCACGGGCCATGAACTGGCGACCATCAGCCAGTTTCACCCCTTTTATCCGGCCATCCTTGGCCACGATTTCACTGACGCTGGCCGACACCAGCACCTGACCACCCAGCTCTTCCAGACGCGCCTGCATGGCGTTGCTCAACTGCTGCATGCCCCCCAGGACACGACCCACACCAAAACGATGGAGGAAACCGAGCAAGGCGTAATAAATGCCACCGCCATCGGCGCTGATATCACCCGCCAGACCGGTCAGTGCACACATCGCGGAAATGGTCACTGGATGCTCGAAGCGCTCACGCGCGGCCTGCAGCGCGGACCCGGTCATCAGCGCCATCAGTTCGGGCTTTAAGGCTTTGTGTTTGATCGCGGTGCCGAGCATCTTCAGCTTCACACCCAGGTTGGTCTTCGCCGGGTCGACGCGCATCATCGGCAGCGCAATGTCGAGGAACATGTCGATGACCTTCATGAACTCAAGAAACGCCTCGGCGTCCTTGCTGCTGAAGCGACGAATCTCGGCAGCGGTTTTCTCACGGTCACGCCAGAAAATCAGCGACTGCCCATCCGGATGCAAATACACATACCCCGGCGCGAGCTCCACCGATTTGAAACCGTGGCGCTCCAGCCCGAGTTCCGCCGGCACATGGGAATGCACACGCATCGACATCATGTCCAGGGCACAGGGGTGGACCAGGTGCTGCGGCGCTTCGGGTATCAGATAGCCCGATGACGCCATGCCGCCGACCTTGTCCAACGCTTCGAGCACCAGCACTTTCTTGCCTTCCATGCCCAGGTAACAGCCAGCCGAAAGGCCATTGGTGCCACCGCCGACGACGATCACATCGAAGTCGGTATTTCCCGCTTTGTGGTTCTGATTCATCACTTGCTTCCATGACGTAATTCAACCACGGCGGCGCGCGGCGGCTGTGGTGGCGAAGTACAGCCCCAGCGCACCGGACGGCGCACCGAGGCAAACGTTACATGCCGGTGCGACCCATCTGCGCGAACAACGCGCGCATCGCAACCAGGGATGGCGTGTGGCTGCTGAAACCACCGTCGGCGACCAGGGTAGTACCCGTGACGAAGGAGGATTCGTCACTGGCCAGGAACGCCACCACATCGGCGATCTGCCGAGGCGTGCCCAGCTCGGCGGTGCAATGGTTGTCGCGCAGAATGTCGAGCAAGGGTTCAGGCATGGCGTGTTCCGAAGGCGCCAGTCCGATCTGCACGGCGTTGCCGCGAATGCCTTGCTTGCCGTACTGCGAGGCCACCATGCGTGGCAGCATCATCAGCCCCGCCTTGGAAGTGGCGTAGCCGGTCAGGGACATATCGCCCTGCATGCCCAGACCCGAGGTGGCGAAGATGATCGAGCCCTTGCCGTTCTCCAGCATCACCGGAATCACATGCTTGGTGCACAGCACGGCGCCACGCAGGTTGACGGCGATGGCGCGGTCCCAGGCCTGCATGTCGAGGTTGACGAAATCGCGGTCCAGCTGGCGTTGCTCGGCATTCAGGATCGCCGCGTTGTTGTGCAAGATGTCGATACGGCCAAAACGCTCTTTCACCTGGGCAACCATTGCCCGCACGTCGTCTTCCGAGGACACATCGGTGGCAATCGCCAAGGCCTGATGGCCCTCGGCGACCAAGGATTGGGCAACGGCTGTCGCCCCTTCGAAATTGATATCGACCACGGCAATACTCGCGCCATGCGATGCCAGTACCCGTGCGCATTCGGCGCCCAGGCCGCCACCGGAGCCGGTAATAATGGCCACTCGTCCTGCCAGTTTTCCTGTACTCATGCCCTTATCCTTTTTGTTTTAGGGAGTGGCGTTTTATTCGCCGGTAAAACGCGGTTCGCGCCGTTCGCTGAAAGCCTGGGCCGCTTCGCGAGCGTCCTTGGTCGGGGCCAACAAGGCGAACAGATCAAGCTCCAGGTCCAAGCCACGCTTGAGATCCATTTCCAGTGCCGCCCGCGCAGCCTGTTTGACAAAGGCGGACGCGGTGGGTGGCTTACTGGCGATGCGCTGGGCAAAAGCCCGCACTTCTTGCACAAGGTTGGCACTGTCACTGGCCAGTCGACTGACCAGACCAATGCGCTGCGCCTGCTCGGCGCCCACACGGTCACCGGTGAGCAACATGTCCAGTGCCTGACCCGGTGCCACCACTCGGGAGAGTCGTTGTGTGCCGCCGCCACCGGGGATCAGCCCCAGACCGGTTTCCGGCAAGGCGAACACGGCATCGGGAGCGGCGAAACGGATGTCGCACGCCAGCACCAATTCCAGCCCGCCACCCATGCAGTAGCCATGAATGGCGGCGATCACCGGCTTGGTGATGCCGTCGAGGGTTTCGATCCAGCGTACGTTTTCCATGCGCTGGCGAACTTGCAAGCTGGACTCGGGGCCGCGGCGTTCCTTGATATCGGCGCCCGCACAAAAGCCCCGGTCGCCTTCCCCGCGAATCACGATCACGCGAATGTCCGGGTCCTGCTGCAACAACGCCAGTGCCTGCGGCACGCCTTGGCGGATCTCGTCGTTGATGGCGTTGATCTGCCGGGGACGGGTCAGTACCACCCAGCCCACCATGGCATCGCGCTCCAGGCGCACCGCATCGTTGATCAGCACGGGAGGCTGCTGGTTTTGCGCTGTACTCATGCAGGGCACTCCTCGAACTCGAAGACCTGACCATTGAGTTCTTGTGGATCGATCTTGATCAATGGACGACCACCCACGGCCTCCGAGGACTCGATCCACTGGAACCGGGTGCCGCGCGCACGCAGATCTTCCGCCTTGGCAGCCAGGTCATTGACACCAATACGGATGTAATACGGACCCGGACCCCAGTTATTGACGTAGTGACCGGCGTCGGTGTTCCAATAGGTCGCCTCGAGTACATCGAGGGTGGCACTGTTGGGCACGGTGAACCCCATGCGCGCACGGCGGTAGCCTTCGCTGCGGATGTTCTCCACCGGACCGCTCGGTTCCCAGTCGAGGTTGGTCGATACCTTGCGCAAGGTTTCATCAAGGTCACGGACCAGGAAGCCACGGGCCGTCACGCGTACCATGTCGCCGGGTTTGAGATCGCGTGGTTGCACCGGTGGCAACTGGTAGGTTTCCGGCGGCATCTGCAATGGCTCGGTCGGCATGATTTCAATGCACAGGCCACCGTCCACGGATGGCTGGTAGTACGGCTGCTCGGGAGTAGCACCCAGCCACAGACGGTCGAACGGCATTTCCGGGGTGCGCTGTGCCATGCGGAACGGCAAGCGCCGGCGCATCAGTTTGTCCACCAGTGCGTCGAACTTGTCCCCGTGCAGGGCCAGCACGATGGAGTGAGTGATCATCGGCCGATGATGACCCTGGAAATCTTTCAGGCTTTCCAGAAAGTCATGGAACAACGGGTCGCCGGGGTTCGGCCGATCCAGGTGCCACTGCGGTTCGATGCGCGTTGGCGACACCGCCAGGGATTTGTGTACCCGCAGAAAATGCGCGATGTACGGGTGATTGTCGAACGCCTGGCGCCAGCGTTCGTGCTTGTAGATCCCGAGCTTGTCGACCAACATTTCCGTCATGCCGTCCGGGTCCGGAACCATCATGTCGGCACTCATCAGTAACTCGAACATACTTCTCTCCTTGCAATTGCCAGCCTGGGCCTGTGCCCGGCTATTAGTCAGAGGGCACGCCGGGGTAAGGCGAGCTCAGTCAATGAGTGGGTCGGTGCGCCGGCTGCGGGCTTACGCGGTTCCTGCTGCGCGCGGGCGTCTTCGAGGTCCAAGGTCACTCCGGCCTTGGAGTTGCCCTTGGGATTTAGCAGGTAATGCGACAGGGCCGGGATCAACACCAGTGCACCGAGCATGTTCCAGAGGAACATGAAGGTCAGCAGGATGCCCATGTCGGCCTGGAACTTGATCGGCGACCAGGCCCAGGTAATCACCCCGGCCGCCATGGTCAGGCCCACCAGTGCGACCACACGGCCGGTGAAGTCCAGCGAGCGGCGATAAGCCACCGCCAGGCTGCCACCACGCTCCTGCACCGCCAGTTGCACACTGAGCAGATACAGCGCGTAGTCCACACCCACACCAACACCCACGGCGATGACCGGCAAGGTGGCCACCTTGAGGCCGATTCCCAACCAGACCATCAACGCCTTGCAGATGATCGTGGTCATCAGCAACGGAATCAGCGCCACCAGGGTTGCGCGCCAGCTGCGGAAGGTCAGCAGGCAGAGCAATGCCGTGGCACCATACACCGCCAGGTACATGGTGATGATGCCCTTCTCCACCTCGATGTTGGTGGCGGCCTCGATGCCGGCATTACCCGCAGCCAAGAGGAACTCCACCGGCTGTTCAGCGCCGACGACACTGTTGTTTTCCTTGGCGAATTCTTCGGAGACCTGCAAGACCCGGCTCAGGGTGTCGGCCTTGTGGTCAGCCAGATAGGCAATCATCGGGGTCACCGAGCACTGCTGGTTGGTGATCCCCGGGGCGGAAATCATCGCCGCATCCACCGCCGAGTTGGTGATCGCCTGGTCACGGCTGATACTCAGCCATTTCGGGCTGCCTTCGGCCATGCCGGAGCTGATCATCCGTACGGTTTCTGCCAGCGACTGGGTGGTTTGTACACCTGGTGTCTGACGCAGGCGCCAGGCCAGCTTGTCCATGCTTTGCAGCGACTGGTACAGGCGGCAGCTGTCTTCATTGGTCTTCATGATGACCACGAACTGGTCACTGGAAAGCCCGTAATGACTGGTGATGTAGGCGTTATCGCGGTTATAGCGCGAATCCGCTCGCAACTCCGGCGCACCGGGGTCCAGGTCACCGACCTTGAGATGCATCATCACTACGCTACCCGCCAGGGTCACCAGCAGCGACACGGCGATCACCGCGGTGGCCATCGGCCGTTCGGTGAACCGGTCGAGGCCGCTCCACAGACGCCCCAGAAAACCTTTGTTTTCTGCGCCGGCCTGGTCTTTGGCGATGGCGATACGCGCAGCTTTTTCACTGACGCCCAGATAGGACAGCGCCACCGGAATCAGCAGCAACTTGGTGAAAATCAGCACGGCGACGCCGATGCTGGTGGTCAGGGCCAGGTCGCGGATCACCGGGATATCGATGATCACCAGCACGGCAAAACCAACGATATTGGTCAGAAGTGCGGTAAGACCCGTGAGGAACAAACGGCGGAAGGTATAGCGCGCGGCAATGTATTTATGGGTGCCACGGCCAATGTCCTGAAGGATGCCGTTCATCTTCTGCGTGCCATGGGAAATGCCGATGGCAAAAATCAGGAACGGCACCAGAATCGAATACGGGTCCAGTTCGTAGCCGAGGATTTGCATCAAGCCCAGCAGCCACACCACGCCCGCCACTGCCACGCTTACCAGCAACAAAGTGCTGCGCAGGCAACGGGTGTAGAAATAGACGAACAGCCCGGCAATCACCACGGAGGCGCCAAAGAACAGCATCACCGAATACAGGCCGTCGATCAGGTCGCCGACCAGCTTGCTGAAGCCGACGATATGGATGCCGACCTTGTCGCTTTCCAGTGAGCGAATCTGTGCTTCCAGTTGCTTGGAGAAATCCCCGTAGTCCAGTGGTTTACCGGTCTGCGGATTGGTATCGAGCAACGGCGCGACAATCATGCTCGACTGGCTGTCGTTGGCCACCAGGTTGCCGACAATGCCGGCGCGCATGATGTTGCGGCGCAGGGCCTTGATCGACTTGTCGCTGCCGTCGTAATCGGAAGGCATCACCGCACCGCCATCGATGCCCTCCTCCGTCACTTCTTTCCAGCGGACGATGGGCATCCACAGCGACTTCATCCAGGAACGGTCGATACCCGGGATGAGGTACAGGGTGTCGTTGACCTTCTGCAGCGCCAGCAAGTAGTCGGCGTCGTAGATATCACCGGTCTTGTTTTCGACCACCACGCGAATGCTGTTACCCAACCCCGGAAGCTGGTCTTTATAGGCCAGGTAATTCTTGATATAGGGGCTGGAGCTGGGGATCATTTTCTCGAAGCTGGCATTCACTTGCAGCCGTGTAGCAAAGAAGCCCAACACCACGGTGGCGAGCAAGCAGGCAATGACGACCAACATGCGATGCCGGAAAATCACCCGTTCAAACCAGCCTCCGGAGCTCTTGTCAAAGTCCTCCAGGTTGGCAATCACTGGCATCCCGCTGTTGAATTTTTGCTCGACCATTTTTTCTTTCTCGTAGGGGAATCGTGCCGAGGGCGTCAGTTGGCCTGGGCGATATCGATGACCTTGGCGCCGCTAAAGCGCGTGACAACCAGGCTCCCAGCCTGACTGGTGGCACTGGCTGCATACACCTCGCCCATTCGCGCATCCGCCAGGGGCGTGACTTGCAAACTCTGTCGATCAACGCTGATCAGTTGCCCGCCCTGGCTCACGACGATCAAGGCGTTGCCCTGCTCGACAATGCTAACCAGGCTGCTATTGAGGTTGGTTTCCACGGCCTGCCATTGCTGTCCGTCATCGCGGCTGGCAAACAGGTTGCCGCGCAGCCCGTAAGCCAGCAGCAAATGATCGTAGGCGCGGACGCCGAAGTAGGTGCCGGTATAGGGCGTGTCGATTTTCACGAAACGTTGTTGCTGACGATCCAGGCGCATCAACAGCCCCTGTTCGCCGCTGATATAGAAAGTGTCCGCGTTCTGAGCCAGGCCATACAGGTGCATGCGCCGCTCATTGTCACTGCGCTCGATCCACGGCTCCCAGTTCTGGCCGTTGTCAGTGCTGTGCAACAACAGCCCAAAGGCACCCACGGCAAAGCCGTTGCCTTGTTCATCGAACATCACATCCAGAAAAGGTGCAGCCAGTACGCCTGGGGTCGCCGAGGTACCGGCGGACATTGCAACTTCCTTGACCACCGCGGCTGCGGACTCGTCGCCTTTTTCGGCCCGCGGACCGTAGTAAGCATTGAGCAACGTCAACAGGCGGCGCCCGTCGAGTTGTACTTGCCAGCTGTGGCCGCCATCAGTGGTGTGCAGCACCAGGGCATCGTGGCCGACAATCCAGCCATTACGCTCGTCGCGAAACCGTACTTGCACCAGATCGCTTGACACCGGACTGTCGACCTGCTGCCAGGTTCGTCCCGCGTCGGTGGAACGCTGGATCAATCCGTGGAGGCCGACACTGATCATCGCATCGCCAGCCCTGGCGACCGACAACAAGGGTGCGGGCAAACGCTCGTCCACCCGTTGCGCCGGCACGTCCAGCGAGTCGGTGGACGTCGTGGCCGCGCTATAGGCAGGCACGGTCAACAACGAACTCGTGCCAACGATCAACGCGACAGCCAGCAGCAGGCGCGACCTGGCGAGAAGAAGAGAAGCAGGGCAAAGGCTAATCATTATTTTTATTCCTTGACCATCCCGCATGGCAAAACTCTCCTGCTCTGCCCGTCAGGCTTGATGCGCAAACCGACGGGCAGGACAGGCGACTCATATCAGCGTTGAGTGACCCGGGCTACGATGGCTTCAGGGTTCATGTCGCGCTCGCTGAGCGGTTTGTCATAGAACTTGTAACCACCTTTGAGCCCATCGTTGAGCAACGCGTACATGCCTTTGTTGAAGTCATAAACGACGTTTTTCACGTTGTAGGGAATGTTCTTGTCGTAAAGCTGCACGCCACTGAGGAAGATCGAGCGATACAACGCGCCGCTCTTGTCCCAGGCGTCATACAGGCCAACGCCAAAGGTGTCTTCATCCAGGTAATAGGTGCGTTTGTTGTAGACATGGCGCATGCCCGGCTTCAACGTTGCCTCCACGACCCACACCCGATGCAGCTCCCAACGCTCGTTGGCCGGGTTGGCGTGGTGCGGCATGAACTGATCTTCCTGCTTGGTACCGAAGTAGAACTTGTAGGCGTTGTACGGGATGTACATCTCCTTTTTGCCGACCAGTTTGTAGTCGAACCGGTCCTGGCTGCCGGAGAACATTTGCAGTTCGTCGAACAGGGTCACTCCGCCCTGACTGGCCACGGGTGTATCAAAGGCAAACTCTGGAGCCAGCTTGACCCGACGCTGACCTGGGGAGTAGCTGAAGGAGCGACGTGCCTTGGCCAGTGGATCGAGGAAGTCGTTCAGCACCACGACTTCACCGGAGCGCCGCGCCGGATAGTCATTGCGCGAGAACACCCTGGCATACATCAGCGGATCACGGTCCGCCTGGGTGACCTGGTAGTACGGCGTTTCTTCGAAGGTCGCCTGTTCGGCGGTCTTGGTGATCGAACCATTGGCATCGACAACCCAACTGTTCGAAGACGAGGTCGTCGAGTAGCCGGTGCCGATCTTGTAGCGCACCTGCTGGTTCCACATCACTTCGTTGCCGTTCTTTGGAATCGGGAACGGCAAGCCGCCACGGCAGGATGGATCGACCGCCAGACCGTCCTTCTGAATCGTGCAACTGGTAGCGTTGCGCACGGTGGAATCGAGCACGGCCTGGGGATAGGCGGTCGTACGGTGGCTTGGATAAATGTCGATGTAATACGTCGGGTACTTCTTGATCAGGGTCTTTTGCCCTTCACTGAGCTTGTCCGCGTACTGGTCGACGTTTTTGGCATCGATGCGAAACAGTGGCTTTTCATCCTTGAACGGATCGACCCAGAATCCGCTGTCGGGTACGAAGCCGGCCGGCGCCTTGGTCAGGCCACCGTCATAGGCAGGGATGGTGCCCTCGGCGTTACCCGCCTTGATCGCCCCGAACGGGGTGAGGCTTTTGCCCAGTTCGGAAGCGTCACCGCCTGCCGCCAGGGTGTAGGTCGCCATGCTCATCAGGGCAATGGATAAGGCAAGTTGTCGTTTCATGAACACATTCTCCGATTCTTGTTGGATTTATCAGAAGGAGGTCTTGAAGGTAAATGCCAGCCAGCCGCGGTCGGTACCACCGACCGGACCGTTACCGGCTACAGTGCCGTTGGCCAGATGCTTGGGTTGGGCCTTGGTGTCTGCGTAACGCAAGCCGAACTCATAGAGTTGGGCATAAGTGGCCTTCAGGCCGACTGAGTAGGACAGCGCGCCTTCGTTACCGCCACCGGCAGTCGGGGCGTTGCCATGCAGGCCGTAGTTGACAGTCATTGGGACATCCAGGTCCCAGGAAGGCAGGACCTGAATGTACTGTGGCGTGTAGTTGACGGCAACTGCGTAGTAGTTCTTCGACGAGCAACCATCGGACTCATCGCCAGAGCCGGGGCTGCGAGGGTTTCTGGCATCGGTACAAGCATTCTCGCCAACCCCTTTGTACAACTCTTCGTGCTCGGTCACCCGATCCAGATGGCTGTAGGCGAATTCACCAACCAGCGTGCCGTTGTTCGAAATAAAGTTACGCGGCACGCCGTAAACAGCGTTGGCAATAAAGTGGATGGTGTCACCGCGAGGACCTTCATCGTCCAGGGCACTGACGCCGGTGGCATTCAATGCGCCGTTCATCCGATAGGACAATTCGGTACCGACCGCCACAGTGTTGAAGACCCGGGCGAAGCTGAGTCCCGCGAGCTTCACGCCACGTGGGTAAATCACCCGATAGGAACCCGCTGCTGCTTTGATTTCCGGGGCCAGCCAAGGCTGGTAATCGTCGAACTGACGGTAGTAGGCGCCGAAGGTCGATTCGATCTCTTCGACGTTGAGCTTGCCCATCACGCCCCAGTTCTTGCCATCACGCCCGAATTTCGAATCCTGACGTTGCAGGGTCGAGCCGTTGGCGGCCAACGGTAGCTGGTCCGGGCCTTCGAACAATGGGTCGGCACCACCAAAGTACGTGCCCCCGTAAGGGATGCGAGTGGGTTCCCATTCGTAGAAATACTGAGCGGCAACAGAGAGATGGTCGGTGAGTTGCGCCTTGGCTGATATTTGCCCGACTGGCAGGAACACTTCCTTGGTTTCAATACCAGGACTGGTCGAGGCTTTCACGCCATCACTTGGCGCCTGGGAATAAGACACGGCATGCGCGCCGATGAGCAGGCCCTCACCCCAGTAGTTGGTGTGGCGACCGGCTTTCACGTTGACCGGTATTTCGCCGACGTTGAAGTTTTTCCAGAGGAACGCATCGAGAATTTCGCCCGAAGGACCGTTCATGTAGCGGTCCACTTCACCGCTGTACTTGTTGTTGTGGTAGCTGGTCGCGAACCCTGGAATGTTGCTATGGACTTTGTCGTCATCGTAGGCCTGGTCATACCAGCCGGCAGCACTGAGACGAGCACCCCAATCGTTGAGATAGGAAAAATCGAACTCACTAAACAGATCGAGACGATTTGTCACGATCTCGTTTCTATCGAACTTGCCGTCCGACTCGTCGTAGTTCGGCGTATTCATGATGTGGCTGTCTTGACTGTCGGTCCGCATCCCCAGGTTGTAACGGACCGTATTGTCCCAACGCACGCGGTAGTCTGGGTTCGACATGTCGAACGAGGCCGCCATCAAACCCTGTGCACTGCCAACCATCAACAGTGTCAGAGCACCTTGAGTCAGCACTCGCCGACCCTGTTTGGTCTTCTCTTTCATACACACTACCTTTTATTTTTATTTTCTGACGTTAAGTGCGTTCAAACAGTCATTCCAGCGATCTGCGAAACCCCACAGGATCGATGCATGTCCCGCCTGGACAGTCCGCTCGAGAGGCCTGGCACGCATCCAGGACCACGTTCCTCTTCAGCTGAAAGCCACCGTAACGGATCGCAATGTAAAATTCCACATAAAGATTTCAGTTCTCTATTCAGAATTTCAACCTCGATTCCTTGCCTACCTGTTTCAGCCAACGGCGTCGTCAAGGACAATACTGCACACAAAACACATAAACGTTCAAATAATCTTTGACGATTGACCTCTTTGGGCTTTCAATAGCCCGGGCACACCCCCTGAATACGGGGCGTTCGGCAGGAAAACCCGCAAATGAACCGGCAGAAAAAAAACAACAGGAGCCAGCATGAACATTGATTTGAGTGCAAAGCGCGTGATTATCACGGGTGCATCCCGGGGCATCGGCCTGGCCATCGCCCGGGCTTTCGCGGCTGAAGGGGCACGGGTAGCGATTTGTGCCCGCAGTGAGGCAGCCGTCCGCGAGGTCGGTGCGCAGCTCGCGGAACACGCTCAGGCGGTCATTGCCCGAGCGGTTGACGTGACCGACAGTGAGGGAGTCAAGGCTTTCGTCGCCGAAGTTGCACACGCCTGGGGCGGTGTCGATGTGCTGGTCAACAATGCGGGTCAAGGACGCGGCGGTAATCTCGATACCCTGACGCCGGAGGCCATTCTCGAACATGCCAACATCCTGCAGATGGGACATTTTCGTTTCGTCCAGGCCGTGGTGCCGTTCATGCGTGAACAGCGTTGGGGGCGAATCATCGAAATCAACGCCCTGGCCGGCGCAATTCCGACGCCAGACGGCATTCCTTCGGTGATCAACCGCGCGTCGTGCATCGCCCTCTCCCGCTCGCTGGGCATGTCCCTGCCCAAGGACAATATCCTGGTCAACAGCCTGAACATGGGCTGGATCGATACCGGCCAATGGGACCGTCATTACAAAGAGATGGGGCCGGGCGTGAGTCGCGAGGAGTTCGACGCCATGGTGATGAAAGTCGTGCCGCTCGGACGCTACGGCAAGCCTGAAGACGTTGCCGGCATGGCGCTGTTCCTGGCCAGCGAATATGCCAGCTTCATCAGCGCTGCCTCGATCGACATAGCCGGTGGCATGGGCGGCCAGATTGCTTACTTCCCGACGCTCAAGCGCGACTTTGCCGCTGCCATTGCCGCTCGTAACGCTGCCAGCGAATAACGCGTACACGCAGTCCGGCATTCACAGATAGCCGCGACAGCGGCCTTGGTCCCGGTGCGCCCGGCGCACCCTCAACGTTGGCGCACCCTGATGAATCTGCTGCTACCCGTCCTTGCCACGCTGATCTGGGCCGCCAGTACGGTGGTCAACCGTCTGTCGGTCGGGGTGATCGACCCCGCAGCCATTTCCTTCTATCGCTGGCTGACGGCGTTGCTGGTGTTGTCACCGGTGTTGTTGCCCAGGGTATGGCGCTTGCGCCGTCAGATTCGCCCTTATTTGGCCAAGCTGTGGCTGCTGGGATTGCTCGGCATGTCGCTGTACCAGTCGCTGGCGTATTTCGCGGCACACACCGTCAGCGCCACCTCCATGGGCCTGATTCTGGCGACCATGCCGCTGCTCACCGTGCTGCTGGCCTTCCCGGTGCTCAATACCCGGCCGACCACGACATTACTGGTCGGCGCCCTAGTTTCATTTGCCGGACTGGCCTGGTTGCTGGCAGCAGGCGACTTGTCTTCACTCTGGCAGCACGGGGTTGGGCAAGGTGAGTTGATGATGTTGGCGGCGTCGCTGTCGTACGCGCTGTATTGCGTGTTGGTGAAGCGCTGGCAGATTCCCCTGCCGACCTGGGAAAGCCTGTACGTGCAAATTATCTGCGGCACCCTGCTGCTGGTGCCGCCTTTCGTGCTGGCACCGTCGATAGCCCTGACGGCAAAGAACATCCCACTGGTGTTATTCGCTGGCCTGTTCGCCTCAGCGCTGGCACCCGGATTATGGATGCGCGGCCTGCAAACCCTCGGCGCAGAAAAAACCGCCGTGCTGATGAACCTGGTGCCTTTGTTTACCGCGGTGTTGGCGATTGTGCTGTTAGGGGAAACATTGCACCTGTACCACGCGGTGGGTGGCGGGTTGATTTTGCTGGGGATTGGATTGGCACAATGGAAACCCGCCCGGGTGTTGGCCCGGGCTGCGACCTAGGCGACCAGCAAGGTATCTCGCAACGTCTGCAAGCGTGCGGTGCTCAAGCCACTGAAACGCTGCAGATAGCGATCCAGCCCGCCATACTCGGCCTCGATCACCGCATAAGCGGCATTCAGATATTCAGGCCGGGCATCCACTACCGCATCGAACGCCGCTTCGCTGACCGGCTGGCCAACCATACGGGTCACCGCATGACTCATCGCCTGCTGACGCTCTGCACTCAACTGACTGAAACGCCGCGCCGAACGCAAATAGTCAGTCATGATGTGTTCCGGCGCGACGCCGAGGGCGTGCAACAGCAGCATGACCGCCACGCCGGTGCGGTCCTTGCCCGCCGTGCAGTGAATCAGCACCGCGCCCTTGCCTGCAGAAAACAACTCGAACAGTGCCGGCAACCGGGGCGCCAACATTCCCGGTAGCCGCCGATAAACTTCCAGCATCATGCCCCGTGCACCCTCCGCCACCGGATTATTCGCCAGCATGAGGGCAAGGCGTGGATCCGCCCGGACATCGCCTATGACCTCCAGGTGCAACTCCCGGATTGCGCTATCGGGCAAGCGGTTCGGGTAACGTTCACGCTCACCCGCGCTGCGTAAATCGCAGACGGTCTGCAACCCCAGGCGCTGAAGTGTCTGCCAGTCTTCAGCAGTCAGCCCATGCAACTGGTCTGCGCGCAAAAGAATATCGCCGCCAATGCGGCGACCACAATGGGAGGGAATGCCTTTCAAGCTGCGAAAGTTATCCGCGCCTTGCAGACGCAAATCTTCCTGATTGACCACGCTCAACTCTCCAATAAATGTTGATACGCTTGCGTCAACGGCCTTGCGCCCTGTCCCAATATCGGTGTGCGGCGTGGCTTACGGCCGTGGGTTAACAAGCGCACAGTATCAAAATCTTCTGCGGCGGCGAAAAACCGCTCCACCATTGGCAGTCCGGCCTGCCCCCAATCATCCATGTTCGACATCCAGGTCTGCATCCCCCAGACCGGCCAACGCCGTACTTGTTCCCAGGCCGCCTCCTGACCCAGCACGCCTTCGGCTCCCAGGCTAATCAGTTTTTCACGGTAAACACGCAGCAAACGCAGCGCTTCGGCGCGGCGCTCCTCCACGGTCAACGCGCCGAGCATGAAATAGGCGACATCGCGCCATGGCCGGCCACGTCGGGCCAGTTGCCAATCCAGCCAGATACGTTGACCGTCACTGCGCAAGAAACTATTACCCTGATGGGAGTCACCATGGATCAAACAACAGGGTGAAGTCTGCTCCAGTTCAAAAGCTGCCAATTCATCGAAGGCATGGCTAAACAACTCCGGTGACTCGTACATCCATTTCGGCAGCAGCTGCTGGTACTCGGGTTTACGCAGATTGACCTTGATGTAGTTGTACATGCGCAGCAGACCGTCACTGTCCACCGGGTTGGCCATCGACACCGGCAACCAGCGCTGCTCCTGCAACTGCGGACTGTTCCAGGTAGCAGCATGCACCGTCGCCAGTGACTCGAGCCCCTGAGCAACACCGTCCACGCCAAGGTGATCGGTGCTATGACCAAATTGCCCGGCAGCCAGACCGAGGTCTTCCATCATAACCACGCCTCGACCGCCACCATCGGCGTCCCAGTCGGTGAAAAAGGTGCTTGGCAATGGCGCATCGGTCCAGCCGCGCGCCAGATGATACAGGCGCGCTTCCAACTCACAGATGTCGCCGCTCTCGAAACCTTCGGACCAATTCGACTTCAGGCACACATGCGCAGGAATACCCGCGCGCTGTCCGACCTCGTTCAACTCAAGCCTGGCGCGCAATTTGGTGGTGTGCCCGTTACGGACCTCCAACGCCGTCAACGCCAGGACCTCGCTGCCTGGATAACGCGGCTGCAATAGCTGCGTGAGCCAGGCTGCGCTGATCTCACTCAGTTGCCGAGGCAATCGCCCGCTGCGCTGCGGGTATGGCCGCCCGACGGCCATGTCCAACAGGCTGTCCGTCACGGCGTCAGTACCCGGCCAGCGTTGGTCGCAACCTTCAGCTTGAGGAGTTCGATCGCGTTACCGCTACGAATCCGTTCACGGTCTTGAGCGGACAAACCCAGTCCCTCGGTCAAGTCGCCATGGTCATAGGCGCCACCAAAGTTGGTGCCGTACAACAGACGCTCCGCCCCAACCACCTCGGCGACACCACGACGCAAGCCGGGCGCATGCACGTCGAGGTCGAAATAGAAATTCTGCATGTAATCCATCAACGGTCGCTGGTTGCGCGAGTCAGGTGCCATCGCCCGATTGAGCTCGCTCAAGCGCCCCAACTGGAAAACCGCCATGCCACCGGCATGGGTGATGTAGGTTTTCAGGGTCGGGAAAACATCCAGCGCGCCGCCGCAGATCAGGTACCAGAAGAACAACGTTTCATCGACGCAATCGCCCACGATCGAGGTGGTTTCGAACTTGTCGTCAGTGTGTTTTTCGCCCCAGTAGATCGACTGGTTGAAGCCGTGCACCATGATCGGCACATCCAGCTGTACGAGCTTTTCCCAAACAGGGAACAGGCGCTCATCGTGAGCTTCCAGGCCATTGAAATTGGCCCCGCCTACGCACACGCCCCTGGCCCCTAACTGAGTCACGGCGCGTTCGATTTCTTTGGCCGCGTTCAGTGGGTCCGCCAGGTTGGCGTGGCACCAGAAATCGAAGTGGTCGGGATCGGCCCGGCAAAATGCCGACAGTTCGTCGTTGCACAGGCGCGCGTATTCGTTGGCGAAATCACCTGCCCAATACATGAAACAGTGGGACGGTGTGGACATCACCAGCTTGTCGACACCCCGTTCGGCCATCAGCTTACGCCGGCTGGCGTGGGTCATGCGCGCGAGGAGGTTGGCCTGCGCCTCAGCGTCAGTAGCGGCTTTGGCCGGTTGCTTGGTACCGAGGGAAAAATGCCCCACGGTCAGCCCCTGCACCTTCATGAACGGCCCCCAGAACTCGTGGCGGTTCAGCATGCCCTCAGTCAGCAAGTGGGCGTGGACATCAATCAGCATGGCATTCTCCTTGTTGTAATAAGCCAGCAGGTCGAACGCCTCATTTGACAGGGCGTTCGGACCGGTTTGAGGGATAACTACACCGCCAATAATATAGACACTTTTTCTATATGTGTTCATTTATTATTGAAGTTAGAGAAGGTTTTTGGGGTGTGCCTTGTGTGGAACGGGCTTTTGCCGATTGGAAGAACCTGTAGGAGCGAACATGCTCGCGATGGAGGCCCAGACAACGCGTTCATCCAGACAGGGCGCGTTATCGTTGACGTCCATCGCGAGCAGGCTCGCTCCTACAGGGGTCGGCTGTCAGGCCGCCTCAAATGGATATGTACGCCAAAAGAATCCAGCAAAAAAAGCGGCCCTCTCAGGCCGCAAATGCGTGTCCATTCGATGCAATCAGCGTTGCGTTTCCTGGGAAACAATCGATTCAGGTTTCATGTCGCGCTCCGACAGCGGTGCGTCGTGTACCCGGTAGCCGCCCTTGAGGCCGTCGTTGAGCAACGACCACATGCCCTTGTTGAAGTCATAACTGACGTTTTTCACTGTGTACGGAAGGTTTTTGTCGTACAACTGAACGCCGCTCTGGAACAGCGCGCGGTACAGCACCCCGCCCTGGTCCCAGGCGTCATACAAACCGGCACCAAAGGTGTCTTCGTCAAGGTAATAGGTGCGCTTGCTGTAGACGTGGCGTTTGCCCGGTTTCAGTGTCGCTTCCACTACCCACACCCTGTGCAGCTCCCAGCGCTCGCAGGCCGGATTGGCGTGGTGTGGCTGGAATTGCTCTTCCTGACCGCAGCTGAAGTAGAACTTGTAGGCGTTGTAGGGAATGTACATTTCCTTGCGGCCGACCAGCTTGTAATCGAAGCGGTCCTGGCTTCCGGAGAACATCTGCAACTCGTCGAACAGATTCACCCCGCCCTGGTTGGGTACCGGCGTGTCATAGGAGAATTCCGGTGCCAGCTTGATGCGGCGCATGCCTGGGGTGTAGCTCCACGCGCGGCGCGGCTGGACTTGCGGGTCGAGGTAGTCGGCGAGGATGATCAGTTGCCCGGCGCTACGAGCCGGGTAGCTGTCCGCCGCCCAGGCGCGGTAGTACAACTGCGGATCTCGATCAGCCTGTTGGACCTGGTAGTACGGGGCCTCCTCCATGGTGGCGGACTCCGCGGTCTTGGTCACCGAACCCCGGGAATCCACCACCCAACTGTTGGACGACGCAGTGGTGGTGTACCCCGTGCCCTTGTAGCGCAGTACCTGGTTCCAGATGACCTCGTTGCCGTTCTGCGGTAGCGGGAACGGCAATCCACCACGGCATGCCGGGTCGACGGCCAGACTGTCCTTGGTGGTGTGGCAATTGCTCGCGTTGCGCGTGGAGGCGTCGAGTATCGCTTGCGGGTACGCCGCGGTGCGGTGGCTCGGGTAGACATCCAGGTAGTAGTCGGGGAATTTGTTGAGCAGCATTTTTTGCCCGCCGCTCAACCGGTCGGCGTATTGCTCCATGTTTTTGGCGTTGATACGCAACAGCGGTTTTTCATCCTTGAACGGGTCGGCCCAGAACCCGCTGTCTGGCTTGAAGTCGGGCGGGCTCTGTCTCAGGCCACCGGTGTATGGGGGAATGCTTCCATCAGCATTACCCGCGATAATCGCGCCAAACGGCGTCAGGGTTTTACCGATTTGCGCAACCTGGTCGGCTGGTGCCGCAGCCTGACTGCAGGTGGCGATGCTCAACAGCGCCACTGCCCATGCAAATTGTCCTTTCATAAACAGGTACTCCGATTCTTGGCGTATTTAGATGGAGGTTTTGAAGGTAAAGGCCAGCCAGCCTCGGTCAGTTCCGCCCACGGCGCCGTTACCACCGACGGTGTCACCGGGAATGTTTTTCGACTGGGCATCGGTGTCGGAGTAACGCAGGCCGAATTCGTAACGCTGCGCATAAGTCATTTGCACACCGGCAGACCAGGTCAGTGCGCCTTCGTTACCACCGCCGGCGCTGGCAGCGTTCCCTGACAAGCCATAATTGACGGTCAGCGGTACGGACATGTCCCAGGACGGGAATATCGACAGGTATTGCGGCGTGTAGTTGACGGCAATGGCGGCGTAATCGCGTGTCGAACAGCCGTCCTCCTTGTCCCCTGAACCGGGTGTGCCAACGCGTGGGTCAACGCAATTGTTGTTGTTTTCACCCAGGTAAAGCTCTTCGTGCTCGGTCACTTTGCGCAAATGGCTATAGGCGAACTCGCCCACCAGCGTGGCGTTCTTGGAGATAAAGTTTCGCGGCACGCCGTACACGGCGTTGACGACAAAGTGGTAGGTATCGCCACGTGGCCCTTCGTTGTCAGTGGGATCGACACCCACCGCGTTCAACGCACCGTTCTGACGATAAGAGATCTCGCTGCCTACCGACACGGTGTCGAGCACTGTGGAAAGACTCAGGCCGACGAGTTTGACGCCCCGTGGGTACACCAGCCGATAACTTGCGGTGGCGGCCGAGACTTCTGGCGCCAGCCAGGGTTGGTAATCATCGAACTGGCGATAGTACGCACCCAACGTCGATTGAATCGCCTCGACATCGTACTTGGCCATTACCCCCCAGTTGGCCGAGTCACGGCCGTATTTGGATCGCTCCCGGTTCAGGGAGAAACCTGGCGCTACCGGCAAGCGATCCGGCCCCTCGAAAAACGGGTCCGCCGCGCCGAAGTAGGTACCGCCGTAGGGAATGCGCGTGTAGTCCCACTCATAGAAATACTGCGCGGCCAGGGTCAGGTTGTCGGTAGCCTGGGCCTTGGCGGATATCTGCCCGATGGGCAAGAACACTTCCTTGGTTTCGATACCCGGACTGGTCACCGCCTTGGCACCATCGAGCGGCGCTTGCGAGTAGGAAATCGCATGGGCACCAAACAGCAAGCCCTCCCCCCAATAGTTGGTATGGCGGCCGACCTTGACGTTGACTGTGGCATCGCCCAGGCGCAGGTTCTTCCAGACAAAGGCGTCGAGTATTTCCCCCGACGGACCTTCGACGTAGCGTTTCACTTCCGAGCTGTAGCGGTCGTTGTAGTAGCTGGTCTGGAAGCCAGGGACGTTACTGTGCACATCATCGTTGTGATACGCCTGGTCATACCAGCCGGCGGCACTGAGTCGCGCGCCCCAATCCTTTTTGTAGGAAAAGTCGACTTCAGTCAGCAGGTCGAGACGGTTGGTGACGATGTCGTTCTTGTCGAACTTACCGTCCGATTCATCGTAGTTGGGGTTGTTCATGATGCGCCGGTCCTGCCCCTCCGTACGCATCCCCAGGGTGTAGCGCGCGGTATTATCCCAACGCAGATGAAAGTCCGGGTTGGTCAGTTCGATGGGCACCGCCATCGCCGTTCCACCGTAGCCGAACGCCAATTCCCCCACTGCCAGCAGTACCATCGCCCGCTGGGCTCGCATGCGCCCCTTTTTACTCATGTGTTTCATGCAAACCACCTTTTGTTTTTATTGTCAGTCGTTCCGTCTGCGTCCCGGTTGCAGGACGCTCTGGCTAGTGCCCGATGGGGTAGATGATGGATTTTTCCTGGGTGAACTCTTTGAGCCAGTTGGGTCCGAACTCGCGGCCCAGACCTGATCGCTTGAAGCCTCCGATCGGTGCATAAGGCAGGCTGCCGCTGCCGCCATTGAGGTACACGCTGCCCGCACGAATGCGCCGGGCTAGGGCGTAGGCCGTTGCGGCATCGGCCGAGGCCACGGCGCCGTTGAGGCCAAAGCGCGAATCGTTGGCGATGGCCACGGCCTCGTCGTCGCTGTCGAAGCCGATGACTACCCCCACCGGGCCGAAGATTTCCTCCTGGGCGATGAGCATGTCGTTGCGCACGTCATCAAACAGGGTGATGTCGCTAAAGAACCCTTGGCGCAGATGCGCAGGTCGCCCACCGCCACACACCAGCGTGGCCCCCGCATCGCGGCCACTGGCAATGAAATGCTCGACCTTGGCGCGCTGCGACGCTCGAATCAGCGGCCCCATCATCACGCTTGGGTCCGCTGGGTCGCCGACTTTCCATTGCCCTGCAATGGCTTTGGCGCACTGCACAAATTGCTCGCGTACCGAGTGGTGCACCACAAAACGCGTCAGCAACGCACAACCCTGTCCCGCATTGACCGCCAGACCGGCGACGGCACCCAGGGCGGTGGCCTGAATGTCGGCGTCGGCACGCACGATCAAGGCCGACTTTCCGCCCAGTTCAAGGTGCACGCGCTTCAGGGTCGGCGCCGCCTGGCTCATGATGCTGACCCCCACCGCTTCGGAACCTGTGAACGTGACCATGTCCACCCGTGGATCGCTGCTCAACAGGCTGCCGACATCAATACCGCCGGTGACAATGTTGAGCACGCCCTTGGGCAAGCCGACCTCTTCGGCGATCTTACCGAACAGCAATGCCGAGTACGGGGTAAATGGCGAAGGTTTGAGAACCAGGGTGTTGCCGGCCAGCAAGGCCGGAAATACCTTGGCGAGGTTCAGCAGAAACGGAAAGTTGTAGCCCGTGATACCGGCCACCACGCCAATGGCCTCACGTTCTACCGTGCCGCTGCCGAGAATCATCGGCCCCGTCGGGTTGAATGGATTGGGATTGGCCTGCACCGGAATCTGAACGCTGTCGCTGTGCAGCGACTGTTCGATAGCGGTCAGCACATGACCGAGTGGCATATCCACCTGCATGGCGTAGGTCACGCCTTGCGAGCAACCGACCTCAGCGATGATCAACGCAGCGATCTGCTCACGCTTTGCCACCAGCGCGGCATGCATGCGCCGCAGATAACCGGCACGCTCGGTCATGCTCAGCCACGGCCAGGGACCGTTGTCAAAAGCGTTACGTGCAGCGGTAATGGCAGCATCGGCGCTGTGCAGATCACCTGTCGGCGCATGACCAATCACAGCTTCAGTGGCCGGGTTGAGCACGGCTTCGCGCGGGCCGTCGACACCCACCCACGCGCCATCGATGTACAGCTTGTCCAACTGGGTAAAGGGAACACTCATGGTGCTGGAGCTCCTGAGATCTTACCGGTGATAAGTTCAGCGGCGCGCATGGCAATGGCCATGGCCGGGGCGTTGGTGTTGCCGGAAACCAGGCACGGCATCACCGAGGTGTCGACCACTCGCAGGCCCTCGACGCCACGTACGCGCAGTTGAGGGTCGAGTACTGAGGCGCTATCGCCCCCCATGCGGCAGGTGCCGGAGACGTGGAAGGCGGTCTGGCCATACCGGCGGAACGCGGCAAGAATTTGCTCGTCACTTTCCACCTGCGGCCCCGGTGTCAGTTCACCGACGATGAACGGCTTGAGGACCGGCTGAGCGGCGAGACGGCGGAACCAGCGAAACAAGGCAATCGCCGAGGTGCGATCGATCTCGGCACTCAAGTAGTTGGCGTTGATCCGCGGCGGTACCGACGCATCCGTCGATTGAATACGCACCTCTCCCTGGCTCTGTGGGCGCAGGAAATAGCCGCCAATGGTCAGGCCGGGGTGCTTGTCGATTTCGACCTTGTTGCCATCGCCGTCCATGGAGTAAAGGCTGACGCCGATTTGCGCATCCGGACGATCCAGCTCCGGGCGGGTCTTGATAAAGCCGCCGGCCTCATGGGCAGCATGGGTCATCGGCCCTTTCTTGCGCAGAAAGTACTGCATCACCGCGCCCAGCAAACCCACCCCATGGAAGCAATGGTTGAAACTGCCACGGGTGACCCGATACTGCATGGCCATGTACACGTGCTCACGCAGGTTGCGGCCCACCTCGGGTGCGTCTTGCAATACCTTGATGCCCAGAGCGTTCAACAGCCCGGCCGGACCGATACCGGACAGTTGCAACAGCTTGGGCGACTCGATAGCTCCGGCGCACAACAACACCTCGCGACGCACCTGGAAGCGGGCCAGGCCCGCACGGCCACTGACGTTCACGGCACAGGCGCGGCGTTTGCTGAACTCGATGCGTTGCACGTCGGTGCCGGTCATTACCGTCAGGTTCGGTCGTGTGCGAACCGGGTCGAGGAAGGCTTTGGCTGCACTGAAACGCTGGCCCTTCCAGGTGGTTTGCGGTTGGTAGCCAAAGCCACCCTGGCTGACCGAGTCGACATGATTGGTGTCCTCTGCGCGCGCCACGCCAAGCTTGCCGGCAGCGCTGATGACCGCATCGCACAGAGCATCGCCAGAGGGGTGTACGGTGACCTTGAGTGGGCCACCGACACCGCGCCATTGGCTCTTGCCCAGTTGGTGGTCTTCCAGGGCAACGAACTGCCGGCCCATGTCTTTCCAGCCCCAACCCGTGCAGCCTTGTGCTTCCCAGTTGTCGTAGTCGGCTGGCGCCCCCCGCACATAGACCATGCCGTTAACCGAGCTGGAGCCGCCAATTGTCTTGCCCTTTAACCACTGCTCGTCGCTCATGCCCTCGCCGCGCTTGGCCTTGTAGCTCCACACATGGGGGTTGCCGGGGTTAAGCAGTTTGCCGATGCCACGGGGCATGGCGATCAATGCGCTGGTGTGATCCGGGCCGCTCTCGATCAGCAGTACTGAAACGGTCGAGTCTGCCGACAATCGATTGGCCAACACACAGCCCGATGACCCCGCACCAATGATGATGTAGTCGTAAGTTTTGCTCATTGTTGTTCTTCTTTTACTGGTGGCTGTAAACCTTCGAACGCCGCAGCCCCAAGGCAGCCTTTACCGGGATTCGGCGGATGTATCGCGGATCTCGATGTTCCGTTCCGGACAAGCCCGGGCACCCCGCTGAGCGAGGCTCTCCTGCCCTGCCGGCACGTTGAAGCCAGTGCTGGCGATGTATCCGTTGTCATCGAGTGGATAGAGCGCGGGCGCAACGTTGTTGCAGCGGGCATGACCCACGCAGCCGGGTTTGTTGATCAGCACCTTCATGCGCTGGCCGCCTGTTTGTTCGAGGTATTGGCCGTTGCAGCAGGCAGGTCCCACTGCAAGTGCAGGTCTTCCATGCCGAACACGCCGAAGGCGTTGAACCTGGGCGTGCTGTTGTCGGCGATACGAAAAGCTGGCAGCCGTTGCAGCCACAGCTCCATGGCGATACGCAATTCCCGGCGTGCCAGGTGCGAGCCGACGCAACGGTGCACGCCATAGGAAAACGCCATGTGCGGCGATGCACCGGCGCTACGCTGGAAGTCGACTTTGTCGGCCTCGTCGAACACTTCAGGATCAAGGTTGGCCAGTTCGGTGCTGATCAACACCATGTCGCCCTTCTTCATCATGACTTCGCCGATCTGCACGTCGCAGGTGACCGTGCGGCGCATGTTGACGATGGAGTACGAGCGCAGCAGTTCTTCTACCGCGTCGCCGATCAATTCAGGATTGGCCCGCAGTTGCGCCTGTTGCTCTGGGCTGCGCGCCAAATGGCGGAAAAACAGGCCCAGGCAGGAGGTCACGGTGTCCAGGCCGGCGATGAAGATCAGGAAGTTGATGCCGAGCATTTCATCGTCGGTCAGCGGCCGGCCATCGATCTCGCTGGTCAGCAAATAGCTGGTGAAGTCATCGCCGGGGTTGGCGCGACGCTCAGCGATGTGGTTGCGAATCCAGGTGGTAATGGCCCGCGCGTTGTCGGTGACCGTTTGCATGTCGAAGCTTTTGATCAGCGTCTGGGTCCAGTGCTGGAACAGCGGCCGGTCATCCAGCGGCCAGCCCATGAGGGTCAGGAAAATCAAGGTGGGAAAAGGTTTGGCGAACGCTTCGTTGAAATCGCAGCGGCCTTGGGCGACCACTTCGTCAATCAACTGATTGGCCAATAGGCGGATATCCTGCTCCAGCGCCTCGACCTTTTTCGGCGTGAACAGCGGGTTGAGCAGTGCGCGGTACTTGACGTGTTCGGGTGGGTCGATTTCCAGTGGCGCCAGGCGCCAGCTTTCACCGAGCAACATCGCATAGGGTGTTAGGCCGACGCTGCTGAAGGTTTGTGGGTCTTGCAGAATGCGTCGCAGGTCCTCGGCGCGCCGAGGTACCCAGGTTCCCGGCAAAAAGCCCAGGCGCGGAATCCAGAAAATCGGCGGGGTCGTCTGGTGCAGTGCGGCCGCCCAGGCATAGGCGTTTTCGCCTTGGGTGGTGAGCTCCGCCCACAGGTCAAAGTCACGTACCAGGTGCATGGGGATATGCGCGGGAACCGGCGTAGACGCTTCAGCGGGGTAGTTCATTATTGTTCTCCAGGGTCTCTGACGGACTGGAGAAACGGTAAGGCCGGAGGGCAAAAGCCACAACGAACAGAACCGCGAATCTGTTCGGCATACAGGGAATTCATTAACACTTTCGATGAAAATGTTCTAAAACTCATCTTGCCGGTATGAAAAACCCTCTGTCACTGTTGACCGATCACCGCCGGACAACCTCACGTCCGGCGCCAAGACACTAATAAAAAAAGCTCTGCCGAGGTACAGAATGTCTCACTTCGCTTGCGTGCAAACAGTCGATAAAAGCCACTCCGGACAACGCCACGCGTTGCGTTCTCAACGCACCCGGGAATTGCTGCTGGACCACATGTATCGCCTGGCCCTGGAAAAGGGCTATGACGGGGTCACTGTGCAGCAATTGCTGGACAGTACGGGGGTTGCCCGCTCCACCTTCTACGCGCACTTTCGCGACAAGGAAGACCTGATCGTTGCCGGGTATGAAGCCATTGGCATGCCCTCAACCAAGGTCACCGAGGTAGGTGGCGACCGTCGTGTCCTGCTGGACGTGTCAGCCTGGCTGTTCAGCGCTACCGAACGTCATGCGGCACTGACGACGTCATTTTTCAGCGGTCCCGGCCAGAGCGTGATTCTTGCCCATCTGGAAAATATCCTGATCATCCAGGTGCGGGAACACTACCGAAAACAGGGTTTGTACCAGGTGGAGCACATGCGTGGCGAAGCGGCGGTACGCTGTTTCGTGGGGGCCTTGATCGGGCTGTGGCTGTGGTGGGTACGCCACGACTATCCGAACTCGGCGCAAGAAATGACCGAGACCTTCGACAGCCTGATGAACAACGGTACCTGGCCGCCGGCCAACAACGCTCGGCAGTAGCGGCGTCACGATGCGGGTCGCCCCCCAATACACCCGGCAAAATGGCACCGCCCCTGTCTGCATCCCGCACAAGACAGTGCTCAATGAGCTATACCAAAATCTCCCGTACTACTTTTTCGGAGCACAGGAGATTTATCATGAATTTGAGAAATCAATCGGCGGCTCTGATGGCCACTGTGATGATGCTCGGCTGTACGCATTCATCAAACCAGACAGTGACCATTCCTTTGCTTGCTACGCCACAGAACACCGGCGAGATTGCCAATACGACATTGGCCAACCAAGGCAATGAGACCGCCTTTACCTTCATCATCGGCGGGGTTCCAAGCGGAACCCTCAGTCCCTTGAACCTCTATACGTCCATCCATAAAGGCAGCTGCAAACAACCCGGGCCCGTTGCCTACACAATGAATGACCGGATCAACACCAGCCGTATTTCAGATATCGGTGGCTGGACCTATTCACGAAGCGCGCCTGTCGCCATGTCAGAACTGTTTTCCACCGGGTACTCAGTGGTTGTGACAACCACGCCGGCCGATGGCAACGTCGATATTTTCTGCGGAGATATCAAGCAAGCAGCGAATTGAAATTGCGATACCACCCCTGAATTCTGTCCTCTGCGAAGACGCAAAAAAAACCACCTGTGTTGCAGTATCTGAATATCCAATACCACTGCACAGTTTTCGCGATTTACGATCCCCTCCTCACTCGACTCCGGCAAATAGCCAGTCAACGCTGCGCGCCAGCTTCAAAGCTACGAAGCGCAGGCCATGATCAAAAACTGCCGGAATGCCTGGGCCGATGCTGACAAACGGGTATCTGGCAGCCAGATAAGTCCGAGCTCCATGGGGGGAATCACGTCTACCAGCGGGCGGATCTCAATTTTCTTGCCCTCCAGGGACCAGGCCCGGTAGACCATGTCCGAGAGAATGGTCACGCCGAAACCATGACCCACCAACCCGCGCAATGCCTCCATGGATGAGGTGCGAAAAGCCACCTTGGGCGCCAGTCCACGGGATTCCCAGTAGCGCGAAGTCGAAGCCTCCCCCTCATCGACCGTGGCGAGGATATAGGGGTGCTCGGCGACGTCTTCGAGATTGATCGAGGTGGCGGACATCAAAGGGTGCTGACTGGCCAACCAGAGTTGGCGGCGAGAACGAATCAGCACCTGGTGAGCGAATCCCTGCAGGTTTGGTGTGTTGGAGACTATCGTCAGGCCCAGGTCGAGATCGCCATTGCTCAGGGCTTCCTCAATGCTGTGACGGTCCATGTCGATCAGGTCGATCTCAACCTGAGGGTAGCTACGTTTGAAGCGCGCCAGCAGCGCAGGCAAAAAATAGCCCAGCACCGTGTAAGAGGCGCCCACACGTACGGTGCCTTGCATGGCATGGCCTAGAAACAGCGGTTCACTGAGAGCGTCCTGCAGGGTGTCGAGGATGTGCCGCGCATGCTGGGAAAACTTGTTGCCTTCAGCGGTCAGTGACACGCCATGGGGCAGGCGGTCGAACAGGCTGACGCCCATGGACTGTTCCAGATGCAACACGGCCGCAGTGATCGCCGACTGCGATACATGTGCCTTCAGCGCCGCTTGGGAAAACTGTCCGGCGTCCGCGGCGGCGACAAAATAGCGCAGCTGGCGCATTGAAATATCTCTGCCCTTTGTCATCTGATTTTCTGATACCTACGGTCTGAATATATGAAACAGCCAGGTCCACAGCCTCGCTACACTCGAGACCGGGTAGCTGCTTTGCCGTAACGCCACCCTTCGAATTTCAGCACCAACAATAAAAATGGCTGAAGGTTGAAAAATGAACGCGATCCACTACAGCGAGTACGACTGTGAAGCGTCAGGCAATTTTCTGACCGAAGCTTCACTGGCCAAACAAGGCTTCGATCTGCGCGTTGAACAGGCGCAATGGTCGTGCTCCGGCACGGCCCTGATTGAAACCGGCAACAGTTGCCTGATACGCCTGATGCTGCCTGCCAGTGATCAGAGCAAGCCTAACTGCGGCAGTTTCCCCAGCCACGGCGCGCGTCAATTCCAGCCCTTGGGCAAACTGCTGTTCATTCCCCATGGCACCGAATTCCATCTACGCCACGATGCCTGCAAGCAAAAGGCCCTGGTGTGCCTGTTTGATCCCTCCGCCCTCGGCGCCCTGGGCAGTTATCGCTGGAACTGGAAGGAGAACGTCAGCGAAGCCATGCTTGACCTGCAGAGCGGCTACCTGCACGCGTCCCTGCAACGCCTGGCCGAAGAGGTGAGCAATCCCGGTTTCGCCAGCGAACTGCAAACCGAGTGCCTGCTAACCAGCATTGCCCTGGACCTGCGCCGTGAGTTTATCGACGCTCCCGTCGATGCCGTCGTTCCCTCACCCGACACTGAAAAACTCAGCCCTCGCCAATTCAACATCCTGCGTGAACTGCTCGATACCACGAGCGACGAAGGCCACTCGCTACGCCACTTGGCACAGGCCTGCGAGCTGCCGTTGCGAACGCTGTCCAGTCGCTGCAAAAACACGACGGGCATGACCTTGCGCCAATACGCAGCGCAACATCGCCTGCGAAAAGCCATGGCGCTGTTGGCCGACCCACGGTTACTGATAAAACAGGTTGCCTATCAGGCCGGCTTCAACAATGCCGCAGCCTTCAGTGCCGCATTCCGCAAAGAACTCGGCCTTACACCCGAAGAGTTTCGCCATCAGCGCCAGCGCTAAAAGGCACCCGGACAAGGGCACCTTTTAGCGACAGGGGTTTCAACGACGAATCGTGGCAGTGATTTTTGCGTGTGGCCCATCGACCTGCGCGGCCCAGGCTTCAGCTGCCTGATCCAGGGTGAAGTCAAGGTAATCCACCTGGATCTGCTGCTCTTTGGCGATCTTCAGCAGACGCAGCCAGATTTGCTCACGGTCTGCTGGCGGGCGCTGGCCGGTGCCGATGCACGACAGGTTGCGGAACAATAGATCGGCAATATCCAGATTGAGCTGGCGCCCGGCCCCCGTGCCAATGGTCACGATACGGGCGCCCCAATTGGTGGCTTTCAGAGACGTCAACATGGGTTGACCGCACACCAGGTCCAGCACCACGTCAAAGCCACCATCGGCCGCGTCCTTGAGTGCTGCGACATCATCGCTACCGCCTAGTGTCACCACCTCATCGGCAAGACCCCGCGACTTCAGACGGCCCAATGCTTCGCCCGAGCGCGCAGCACCGATCACCTTGCCCGCCCCCATACCGCGCGCCAGTTGCAAGGCGATCTGGCCGAGCGTCCCGGTCGCGCCCAAAATCAGGACTTTTTCACCCTTCTGGATCTCGGCTTTTTCCAGTGGAACGATGGCACCGGTAGCCGCAATGCCCATGCTGATTGCGGTTTTATCGTCGACATCGTCCGGCACATTCCACACTTCTGCTTGCGGCACCAGGGTGCGCTCTGCCCAGGCACCAAATGGCAGCACCGAGCGTTCCCCGAAATACACCCGACGGCCATCCGGCGCACGGCCTACGCCTTCGCCGCGAATGACACAGGGGTATTCCACACCGAGACGGTAGGCGCCGAGTACATCCCAGCCCCCCAGGCCAGCGGTATCGACATCGATCAGTACCGCGCCGTCTTGCGGCTTCGGCTCACGAAACTCCTCGACGACCGGCAGCGCATTGCGCTCGGAAATAATTGCTGCACGCATGGCATTCTCCTTGTCTGTTTTATTTTAAGGCTGCACTTAGAGCGGTAGTTGAACACAATTCAATTATTTGTCCATATGTTTAGCTTGAAATTCTGCTAGCGGGTCGCCAATGACTCGGCCTGATAACGCGGATACCCACCCAGCGTCAGGAGAAGCAAGGGGCCGACGACAAAGCAGATAAAACTGAACAACAGCATGGCCGAGTAGCCACCGGTCAGCTTGAACAGCCCCGCAAACAGCAATGGCGAGATCGCGGCACCGGCGGTAATCAGGCCCAGATGGGCACCGAACAAGCGACCGTAGTCGCGCATGCCGAAGTAGCGGGCGATCAGGAATGCCGCGATATCGAATTCGGCCCCCGCACCAACGCCCACCAGCAATGTGGCGAGGGTGTACAGGGCAATGCTGGAGTCGCCATATACAAAAATGCCGCAGGCAAATGCCGGCATCAGCAGCGCCAAAGAGGCGACACCGGGGGCCCACAACCGGTCAATCAGATATCCCACCAGCAACCGGCCGAGAATCAGAGATACGCCAAAGCTGCTGAAAACCTGGCTGGCCTGCAGGGCGCTCAGGCCTCGATCCTGCAACAATGGCACGATATTGGTGACCATGCCCACCACGCAGGACACCACCAATGTCATCGACAGGTTGCACACCCAGAACCGCCACGAACGCAGCGCCTCGCGCAACAGCAACCCGCCGGACCGTTCGCCGGTGACCGCAAGTGGTGCTGTGCTGTGGCTGACGACAGCGGTCGGCATTAACCAGCGCAATGCCAAAGGCAATGCCAGCAGCACCGGCAACACGCCCAATGCGATAAAACCCGCCTGCCAATTCCAGCGGCCGATCGCCCAGGCGGTGATCAGCGGCAGCATGATGGCCGCGAGCCCGGAGCCGCTGAGGATGATCGCCAACGCCAGGCCTCGGTTTTCCTCAAACCACAGGTTGACCAAGTGTGACCAGGTCACCTGCAACGTACCCAGCCCGGCCAGCGGCACCAGGAAAAAACCCAGGTAGAGAGTCCAGATCGAGCCACCGATACAGGTCAGGAGGAAGACGCTCACGGACAACGCCAACAGTGACAGCAACGTGATCAGGCGCAGGCCATATCGCAAATTGAGCCAGCCGGCCAATTGCGACGCGACAATGGTGCCCAGAGACAGTGCGGTGATCGCCGCTTGTAACTCCGCCCTGCCCCAGCCCATGGCCTGTTCCAGGGGAATTACCAGGGAGCTGAAGCTGTACAGCAGCAACGAACTGGAACTGGTGGCGACACCCACAAGTGCCAGAATCAGCACCCTCCAACCGCGTTTGAATTCTGCGTTATCAAAGCCTTTCATCGTGTTAGACCTCAGTCGTTGCCGATAAACACAGCCGCTTGCGTGCTCTGGCTCAACACCTGTGCACGGCGTGCCGGGCCAGGTGCATTGGCAAGCGGTTCGCGGGTGTCTTCGGGGTGTATCAGCGTCGGGCCATTGCCCAGTTCCTGAAGCGCCAATAGCGCCAGGTCTTCAGCCTTGGGCAGCGTCATTGTGAGGGCGTCGGGGATGTTCAGTTTGACCATGGCATCGCGCATGGTTGGGGTGTCCACGGTACCGATGACCAGGTTAAGCACATCCACACCACGATCTTTCCACTCCGCCCATAACGACTCGCCGAGGTTCAGCGCAAATCCTTTGGTGGCGGTGTACATCGCCAGTTTTCGAATCCCGCCCAACGCGGCTTGGGACCCCACCAGCAGCAATCCACCTCGCCCGCGTTCCAGCATTGCGGCACCGAAGGCATGGCTGCATTGCATCACAGTCAGGCAGTTGAGGCGCAGCAAGGCGCCCCAGTCGTCGACCGAAGTATCGAGAAAACGCGTGATGTAGGGGTCGCCCCCGGCGTTGTAGATAAACAGGCCGACTTGCCGCTTACCAACGGCCGCCAGCAATTGCTCACAGGCATCGGGATGGGACAGGTCCTGGATGAGCAGCAACACCTCAACGTCGTAACGTTGCTCCAGATCATTTTTCAACAGCGCCAGGGCTTCGCCACGGCGCGCCACCAGCACACAGTTAAGGCCACGCTCGGCGAGTGCATGGGCAAATGCGGCGCCCACCCCATGCGAGGCACCCGCGATCACTGCCCACGGGCCATACCGATGTTTGAAGGCGTTATTAGCAACAGACATAAACACTCCGAGAACAAAGGCCCGGCGGCCAGCCACCGGGCGAAGAAGGCTTCATCGCATCAGGCGACTGGCGGCAGGTCGATGTGGCTGGCGGAGGCGCCAATGGCGGTGCTGCCATAGACCAGGACGCGCCGCTCGATTTGCGCCATGAACAGGTGCAGCAAGGGTTCGTCGTATTCCGGCCCGGCGCTTTTGACAAAGGCTTCCAGCGCTGCATCGATCTCGCTGTAGTCACTGAAGGTGCGGTCCAGCAGCGCTTGCGCGTCCTGTTGCTCCAGCTTGCGCAAGTGCAACTCCATGGCATCGCCACGGCCCAGGTATTCCACAAGTTTGCTTACTGCGCGCAGTTTGGTTTTCTGGAAATCGCTGCCAACCTCAACTTGGGCCAAGGCATCGGTCAGCATGGTCAGCAGCTGTGCATTGGGTCCTGTGCCGACAATGTCCAGATTCGGTTTTTGCAGGGGAACACCCATGGCCTCGGCCAGCGCATGCACCACCACCCGGCGCAGGGCGATATCAAATTCGGTGTAGGTGTCATGCGGGTCACCCGGTTGTGGCGTGGCCACCGACGCCGAGAACTGCATGGTGCTGACCGTGGCGAAGAGCGCGGTGTGGTAACGCACCACATCAGGCTCCGCCGGTTCACCGGTCACTTGTTGATAGTAGCGATACAAGGCCGCAAAACTGTCTCCGAGCGGTTCGTAGTTGTCGCGCATGCGCGCCGAAGCCAGGTCGGCCAGAGGATCACCGATCATGGCGAACTCAAAATCGTAGAGGCCATGTACCTGTCCGTTCTCGAACAGAAACTGCCCCGAATCGTACTGAACGAAAGCAGGACGGGTTCGGTGCTGTGGCACATTGCGCCGCAGCCAACCGAGGGCGAATTCGGCCAGAGGCTGAGGCTTGGTTTTATTACGCGCATACAACGGGTAATAGGCTTCCAGACCTGCCAGTGTAATTTCCTCGGCACTTTTGGGCAGGCTGATACCCTGATCGATAAAGGGTTGCAACGGCAATTGGTGCATACGCGCCATGGCATCGACCCATTGGCGTGCAACCCCGTGACGTTCGGCATCGCTCTTCGCCGTACTGACGTCACGGCTACCCGGCACCAACTGCATCAGGATGGCTTGCGGGTCTTCGCAAAAGCCGTAGATATGCGGTACGGGCACGCCTTGCTGACCGAGCAGGGAGAGAATATCCGCCTCCCGACGCAGATCCGGGAATGGACTGACATCCCCACCGCGCTCGCCCCGAATATGCAACTGAAGGGTTTCGCCATCGCGTTGCAGCTCAAGGTTCCAGGCCGGGCGCCAGCGCAGCAGACGCTGCATGGCCGTGACCTTCCCACCCAGCAGCCCTTCGACAAAGGCCCGCAGTTTTTCTTCGACCGGATCACAGGTCGCACTTGTTGTTGGCATAGGTGTCTCCTCCAGGCGCTGATGTCCAGCGCTGCTATCAATGGCTGCTGACAACACCAGCGTTCGGCCCGCCCACAAGCTCCAGCGGCACGCCCTTTTTCTTCGCCAGGTCGGCGGTGTCCAGATATTCGCGCCAGGCACAGATAAGGCCATGCTCGTCCAGCTCATAGACCGCCACCATCGAGTGCGGCATGGGCACACCGTTGTTTACGCAGTAATCCTCACGTTCGGTCATTACCACTCGCTCGGAAGAGACGATGTGGCGCGTGTTGCAGTGGTTATGCGTGACATAACTCATCTGCCGCTCTATCTCCTTGCGCAGCGCGTCACGACCACGGATCACCGGACCACCGGGGACCCAAAGTTGCCAGACAGCGTCGTCGGCAAAAGTGGCCATGATGCGTTCGATATCCGGGCGCCTGCCGTCGCTGCCATCGCCCCAGGCGGCCAGCATGTCGAGGATGAAGCGTTCCTGTTCGAGTGCCATGAAACGGGCTCCAGTGCAGTGAATTGATCGGGATCAGATCGAGGCTTGGGGCAGCAGGAAATTGCGCACCACCGGCACCATCGGCGTACCACAACTCATACCGCCGTCTACGCGCATCAAAGTGCCGTTGACATAGGCGGCGTCGTCGCTGGCAAGAAATGCGGCCATGGCGGCGATGTCTTCCGGCTCGCCCAGCTGCGGTACGTTTTGCAGGTCGAGAAAAGCGCTTTTCATGGCCTCGTTGGCCCAGCTTTCCATGGCCGGTGTGCGAATCACCCCCGGCAAAATGCCGTTGCAACGAATGCCGCGTTTACCAAAGGTCGCGGCAATGGTTTGCACGTACCAATTGAGCGCGGCCTTGGAGGCGCCGTAGCTGAACTGGGAGATTTCGCCAGCAATCGAGCTGGTGGACGAGGTGAACAGAATCGAGCCGCTGCCCTGGGCGAGCATGTGCGGCAAGGCGTATTTGCACGCCAACACTCCGCCCAACACATTGACCCGCATGCAGTTGTGGAACAGCTCGGTGTTGAAGTTGATGAAGTCGATATCGCGGGTGGTGGCCGGGTTGCGGTACACCGCATTATTGAACAGCACGTCGATACGGCCGAAGGTCCGGACGGTCTGTTCAACCATCTCCCGCAGGGCGTCTTCCTGGCCGACATCCACTTGCAATACCAGGGCATTGACGCCGATCTCGGCCGCCACGGCCTGCGCCGATTCGGCGAAAAGATCGGTAACCACCACGGTGGCGCCTTCCCTGGCAAAACGCAGTGCCGAAGCGCGGCCAATGCCGCTGCCCGCGCCAGTGATCACGCAGACTTTGCCGTCCAGGCGTTTCAGAATCTCGCTCATAAACAGGTCTCGGGAACGAAGAAAAAAATCGGCGTCCGAGGTGAACGCCGAAAAGGGCGCACGATGTCAGCGGGTTTGACCACCAGCGATGGTCTGCGGGTTGGCTTCACGCTCGGCGACCGGCTCCTGGCGGTAGCGTGTAGGGCCATTACCGAACATGCCGTACTGATCACGGGTAAAGTCGTACAGCGAGTAGGAGTCCTGTTGCGGATTGTTGGGGATGCCGTAGGCCTCGATGTTGTACTGCGAGCCGGTACGGAACAGCGCGCCACTGTCGTCCCAGGCGTCGTAGACAGCCGCGCCGAAGGTGTCTTCGTCGATGTAGTAGCGGCGTTTTTTCTGCGCGTGGCGCACGCCGTCCTTGCGCGTGGCTTCTACCACCCAGACACGGTGCAGCTCCCAGCGTTCACAGGCCGGATTGATGTGGTTGGGCATGAGTTTTTTCTCCATGTCACAACCCCATTTCAGCGTGTAGTTGCTGTAGGGAATCAGCATTTCCTTCTTGCCCACCAACTTCCAGTCAAAGCGGTCCATCTTCCCGGAGAACAGGAAGATTTCGTCGTAGAACGCTACCCCGCCGAACGCCGAGTTAGGTGTGTCGTAGTTGAACTCCGGAGCCTTGCGTACACGCCGCTGGCCGGTGCTGTAGCTCCAGGCGTAGCGGGAGTCGGTGACCGGGTCGAGGTAATCCCAATACCCGGATGCCTGCCCGGCCGTACGGGCCGGCGCGACGACGTGCGACCAGATACGCTGGGCGATTTTCGGATCACGCCCTGGCACATCCATTTGATAGAAAGGTTTTTCGCCGGTGGAACGGTTGGTGTTGGTCAGCGTGATGTGGCCCTCATTGACCACATAGGCACTGTGGTTCCAGTCCCAGCCATTCACGCCCTGATAGTTGAGGATGTAGTTCCACATCACCTCGCGGCCATCGCGCGGCAGCGGGAAAGGCAGGCCGCCACGGCACGCTTCGCTGATCGACAGGCCATCGTTCTCGGTTTTGCAGTCTTTGCGGGTGGCGTTGCGCTGGGTAGCTGCCAGGAAGTTTGCTGGAAAGGTAGCGGTCCGGTGGGTGGGGTACACCTCAAGGTAATAAGTGTCGGGGTACTTTTTGAGCAACTTCATCTGCCCGGCCGTCATCTGCTCAGCGTACTGGTCCGCGTTGCTTGCGGTAATGCGCAAGCGTGGCTTTTCATTGGCAAACGGGTTCGGCCAGGTCCCATCGCCAGGCACCATACCGGCAGGGACTTTCAGACCACCGTCGTAAGCCGGAATAGTGCCCGCCGCGTTGCCATCGACAATCGAACCAAACGCCGTGAGCTTGCCGCCCAGGTCGGCTGTGGTAAAGCTCTCATCAGCCACCGCCGACCCCGCCAAAGCGATGGCTACGAGGCCTATCGCACAAGAATTAATCTTCATGACCTTCTCCATTCAGATGGGTGATCACCGAGCCCGGTGATCACTGCATTGCATTTCAGGGGCGGTTTAGAACGCTGTGCTGACGGTCAGGGAGACCCAGTTACGGTCGGACAGTCCAACGTCGCCGGAACCGCCGACGACGGTTTTTCCTACGCCATTGACATCGGCGTAATGGCGTTCGCTGCCGTAGCCGATATAAGACAGCGTCACGTCCATGCGCTCGTCGTAGGTGCCCTTCACGCCGGCCTTCCAGGTGTATTTGCCTTCGTTGCCTCCCCCTGTGGCGGCATTGCCGCTGACACCGTAATCCACGCTCATCGGGGTAGAAATATTCCAACCGGGGAACACCCCCAGCCACTGCGGCGCAAAGCTAACGGCAAGGCCGACATAGTTGTCGGTGGCGCAGCCGAAGTGTTTGTCCTGCCCCGCCGGGCAGCCGCGGTAGCCTTCGCCCTTGAACAGCTCTTCATGCTCTGTCACCTTTTCCACGTGACTGAACGCCATTTCGGTGATCAGGCTGCCGGTGTCGAAGTAATTGGTACGCGGCAGCAACCAAAGGCTGTTGACCACCAGGTGCCAGGTATCACCTCGGGCGCCCTCGTTGTCGACGGTGCTGATGTTGCTGGAGATCAGGGAAGTGTTCTGGCGATACGACAGGTCTACCCCCACGGAGCCGCCACCCAGTACCGGTCCTGCGGAGTAACCCAGGCCATAAAGCTTGACGTTGTTGGCGTAAACGTAGCGGGCGAAAGTCGGCGCCACTTGCAGGCCCCACGGGTTGTAATCATCGAACTCGCGGTAGTACAGGCTGACTTCCGAGTGCAGATAGTCGAAGCTGTAGGTACCCATCACGCCCCAGTTGCCCTCGTCCTTGGGCTTGAGCGGATCGATCAATGGCCGTGTGAAACCACTGAACAACGGCAAGCGGTCCGGGCCTTCCAGTGCGATGTCGGCGGAGGCCAGGTAAGTGCCGCCCTCAGGCGCACGAGTAGTGTCCCATTCGAAGAAATATTGCGCCGCCAGCGACAACTTGTCGGTGACCTGCGCCTGGGTGGAAATCTGCGTCAACGGCAGGAAGATTTCGCGCGTCTCGGTGCCGGGGTTACTCACGGCCTTGCGCCCATCCAGCGGTGCTTGTGAGTAGGAAATGGCATGCCCGGCAATCAACAGGCCATTGCCCCAATACACGGTGTGCCGGCCGGCACGCACGCTGACCGGGATGTCGCCAAGGTCGAAGCGGGTAAACGCAAAGGCGTCCAGCAATTCGCCGCTGGGTCCGCGGTGGTAGCGCTTGGTAAAGTTGGAGTAATGGCCGTTGGTATAGCTCGGCGTACTCTTACCCGGAAATGCGCCGGGGTAGAAGACGTTGCCATCGCTGGTTTCGACATCGGTGTCTTCGTACGCCTGGTCGTACCAGGCAGCGCCGCTGATGCGAAAGCCGTTGTACTTCTTGTAGGCCACCTCCATTTCGCTCATCAGGTCGACGCGATTGGTCACCACATCGCCTTTATCAAACTTGGAATCAGACTCGTCGTAGGTGGCGTTGTTGGCCAAGGCATTGTCACGCCCCTCAGCTCGCACGCCGACGTTGTAGCGAACGGTGTTGTCCCAGCGCGCGGTGAGGTCCGGATTGCCGGTATCGAACTCGGCAGCCCGACTGTTGCCAACGGACAAGACACACCCGATCACACTGAGCCAGATGGCCAGGCTTAACGGCTTTGGTTTTGCGTCGATCATCAACACTCCCTTCCCATTCTTTTTGTTATTGGCAGCCGAAGTGCCGGGCCGTTTCAACCGCGCCGAAGAGCGCTGGCCTGAGGGCTTCGGTATGGCTGAAGTAAACGGGACAGGGAGGTTTGGGCACAACGATTGGGAGCATTGCTGAAATGCATTTGATATTGATCAAATGCCAAAGAACATTCCGGTATTCAAATATCCAATACCACCCCGCTGTTTTTGTGATTTTACGATCCACACCCCCCCTCCCTAGACTCCGGCCAATAACTAGGCAACGCCGCTCTCCTGGCGCCGCCATGACAATAAAGCCTGGAGGATGAGCATGAGTGCGTCCCCGTCTCTGGATGACAAATACATCCAGCACAGCGGAAAAGTTTTACTCACCGGGATTCAGGCGCTGGTGCGCCTGCCTCTGATGCAGCGCCAGCGCGATCTGGCCAATGGTCTGAATACCGCCGGGTTTATTTCCGGCTACCGTGGCTCGCCGCTGGGTGGTTTTGATCAGGCTTTGTGGAAGGCCCGCGACTATCTCAAGGAACACCACACGGTGTTCCATCCGGGCATGAACGAAGATCTCGCCGCCACCTCGATCTGGGGTACCCAGCAGGTCAATATCTTCGAAGGCGCGACCTACGACGGCGTGTTCGGCATGTGGTACGGCAAGGGCCCGGGCGTGGACCGCTGCGGCGATGTGTTCCGTCACGCCAACGCTGCCGGCACCTCACAATTCGGCGGTGTGCTGGCGATTGCCGGTGATGACCACGGCGCCCGTTCCTCCTCCCTGCCGCATCAGACCGAGCACATTTTCAAAGCGGTCATGATGCCGGTGCTGGCGCCATCGGGCGTGCAGGAATACCTCGACTACGGCATGCACGGCTGGGCCATGTCGAGGTACTCCGGTTGCTGGGTTGCGCTCAAGGCGGTGGCCGATACCGTGGAAAGCGCGGCCGTGGTCGACATCGACATTCATCGCGTACAACCGATCATTCCGGATATCCCGTTGCCCGAAGGCGGCTTGAATATCCGTTGGCCTGACCCGCCCCTGGCGCAGGAACAACGCCTGCTGGAACACAAGCTGTATGCCGCCCTCGCCTACGCCCGGGTCAACCGTCTCGACCGTATCGTGATGGACTCACCGAAAGCGCGCATCGGCATCATCACTTCCGGAAAATCGTACCTCGACGTGTGCCAGGCGCTGAAAATCCTTGGTATCGATGAAACCCTCGCACAGCAGATCGGCCTGCGCGTGTACAAGGTCGGTATGGTCTGGCCGCTGGAAGCCGAAGGCGTGCGCCAGTTTGCCGAGGGCCTGGAAGAAATCGTGGTGGTCGAAGAAAAACGCCACATGATCGAGTACCAGCTCAAGGAAGAACTCTACAACTGGCGCGAAGACGTACGCCCGCGCATCGTCGGCAAGTTTGACGATAAAGGCGAATGGAGCCTGCCGCACACCGGCTGGTTGCTGCCGGCGACCAATGACCTGACCCCGGCAATGATCGCCCGTGCGTTGGCCAAGCGTATTTTGCACCTGCATCAGAATGGTCCGCTGCAAGTGAGCCTGGCGGTACTGGACGCACAACTGGCCAGCAAAGGCCAGTTCAGCAACCTGATGGAACGCGTGCCCCACTACTGTTCCGGTTGCCCGCACAACACCTCGACCAAGGTCCCGCAGGGTAGTCGTGCGCTGGCCGGTATCGGTTGCCACTACATGGCGGCATGGATCTACCCGCAGACCCAGACGTTCAGCCAGATGGGCGGCGAAGGCGTGGCATGGATCGGCCAGGCACCTTTCACCAAGACCCGGCATGTCTTCGCCAACCTGGGCGACGGCACCTATTTCCACTCCGGCATTCTCGCGATTCGGGCCGCCATCGCGGCCAAGGTGCAAATCACCTACAAGATTCTCTACAACGATGCCGTGGCCATGACCGGCGGACAGCCTGTGGACGGCAGCCTCAGCGTTGCGCAGATCAGCCGACAGCTCGCGGCCGAGGGCGTGCAACGTATTGTGGTCGTCAGTGACGATGTCGAGAAATATCAGCACATCCGTGATCTGGCAGACGGCGTGCCGGTGCTGCGTCGCGACAAAATGGACGAAGTGCAGGAACAGTTGCGCCAGTTCCAGGGGGTGTCGGCAATCATCTATGACCAGACCTGTGCCGCGGAAAAACGTCGGCGGCGTAAACGCGGCAAATTCCCGGACCCTGCACGTCGAGTCGTGATCAACGAAGCAGTATGTGAAGGCTGTGGCGATTGCAGCAGCAAGTCCAACTGCATGTCGGTGGTGGCGGTGGAAACCGAGTACGGCCGCAAGCGTGAAATTGACCAGTCTTCCTGCAACAAAGACTTCACCTGCCTCAACGGCTTTTGCCCGAGTTTTGTCACGGTCGAAGGTGGCACCTTGCGCAAACCCAAAGCCCTGGCCTCCGCGAAGAATGACGTGTGGGATTTGCCGACGCCCGCGACCGTAGCGCTGGAAGAACCATATAGCATCCTGGTCACTGGCGTGGGCGGTACGGGCGTGGTGACCATCGGCGCCCTGCTGGGAATGGCGGCGTTCATCGAAGGCAAAGGCACGCTCAATCTGGACATGGCCGGCATGGCACAAAAAGGCGGTGCGGTGTGGTCGCACATTCGCATTGCCGCGCACCAGGAACAGTTGTTTGCACCGCGGATTGCCGAAGGTGAAACCGCCCTTCTACTCGGTTGCGACCTGGTGGTCAGCGCCAACACCGAAACCCTATCCAAACTGCGTCATGGCGTGACCCATGCCTTGATCAACAGCGAAGAAACCATCACCAGCGCCTTTGTGCGTACCTTCGCCCAGCAGGCGGAAACTGGTGATTTGCTGAAACACCCGGACCCGACCTTCCAGACCGGCAACATGTCGGAGCAAATCGCCGAAGCGGTGGGCACTGAGCATGCGGATTTTATCGACGCAAGCAAAATCGCCACGGCCCTGATGGGTGATTCGATTGCGACCAACACGTTCATGCTCGGCTATGCCTACCAGAAGGGCTGGTTGCCGGTGGGTAAAGCGGCGCTACTACAGGCCATCGAACTGAACGGCACGGCGGTGCCCTTTAATCTCTCGGCCTTTGACTGGGGTCGGCGCAGCGCCCATGACCTGCCACGGGTATTACGCAAACTGGAAGCCGGCAAGGTGCAAAGCCCGGACCGCTTACTGTCGCAAAGCCTGGAAGAAACGCTGGCACGGCGCATGGAGTTTCTCACTGCGTACCAGAACTACGCCTATGCCCAACGCTACCGCTATCGTGTCGAGCAATTCATCAAGGCAGAAACCGCACTGCTCGGGCAACCCGGCAAGCTGTCGGCAAGCGTCGCCCGTTACTACTTCAAAGTGCTGGCCATCAAGGATGAATATGAAGTAGCCCGTCTGTTTACCGACGGCCAATTCCTGGAAAAAATCCAGGCTGGCTTCGAAGGCGACTATCGCCTGCGCTTCCACCTCGCTCCGCCGCTGCTGAACGATAACGGCTCCGGCCGTGAACCGAAAAAACGCAGCTTCGGCCCCTGGATGCTGCAAGGCTTCAAACTGCTGGCCAGGCTCAAGTTCCTGCGTAATACCTGGCTTGATCCATTCGGTCGTACCCATGAGCGCAAGGTGGAACGCAATTGGCTGGCCAACTACGAACAGATCCTCGACGAAGTGCTGGCGGGCTTGACCACCCAAAAACTGGGCCTGGCCCAGGATCTGGTGGAATTGCCTGAAAGCGTTCGCGGCTATGGTCCGGTCAAAGAGCGATTCCTCGGCCATGCGCAACAACGCCAGGCGCAATTGCTAGAGCAGTGGCGCAATGGCAACACCGCCCAATTCCATGATGCCAGCCAGAGCAACAGCAAAATCGCCGTCACTCAACTGTAAGCCTTGCCCGGGCTGAACATTGTGCAGCCCGGGATGTTGGTTCATTCAACAAGGTCAAACCATGAACGAAGAACTGGCCAGAAATTACCGTGAGATTCTCCACGGCGTAGGTGAAAATCCAGAACGTGAAGGCTTGTTGGACACGCCAAAGCGCGCAGCAAAAGCCATGCAGTACCTCTGTCATGGCTACCAGCAAAGCCTCGAACAAATCGTCAATGGCGCACTGTTTGAATCGGACAACGATGAGATGGTCATCGTCCGGGACGTCGAACTTTACTCCCTGTGCGAACATCATTTACTGCCGTTTATTGGCAAAGCCCATGTCGCCTATATACCGACAGGCAAGGTGCTGGGGCTGTCGAAAATCGCGCGTATTGTCGACATGTTCGCCCGGCGTTTGCAGATTCAGGAAAACCTGACACGCCAGATTGCCGACGCCATTGCCCAGGTGACCGATGCCGCCGGGGTGGCGGTGGTGATCGAGGCAAAACACATGTGCATGATGATGCGCGGTGTTGAGAAACAAAACTCGGTGATGAGCACCTCGGTGATGCTCGGCGCCTTCCGCGAGTCGTACAACACCCGCCAGGAGTTTTTGCAGCTGATCCGCGGTCGCTAGGCACGTGTGCCGGGCTCACCCAGGCACACTGCTTGCCACTCAACTGAGCATCATCATCCCGCCGTCAATCACCAGCGTCTGACCGGTGACAAACCGCGAGCCATCGCCGGCAAGAAACACCAGCACAGGGGCCAGGTCCCGGGCCGGTTCGCCCAGCTTGCCGCCGATTGGTACTTGGCCGGCCATGTACGCATCGTGTTGCTGCAATTGCTCGGCGCTCATGCTCGCGCGGGTGGCGTCGTACATCGGCGTCCACATCGCCGGAGCAATCGCGTTGACGGTAATGCCCAAGGGCCCCCACTCCCGCGCCACCGTGCGCGTCCACGCCAGTACGGCGCCCTTACTGGCGGCGTAATGGGCTTTGCCCGGCTGTCCGAGTACGCCTGCGGCAGAGGCGAAATTTATGATGCGCCCGCCGCTGCCCTTGAGCAGCTCATAGGCCGCTCGGTTGGTCAGGAAAGTGCCACGGGTATTGACCGCAAAGACCTTTTCCCACTCGTCCAGCGTGATGCTGTCGGCGCTGGCATTCGGCGCGATGCCCGCGGCATGCACCAGCACATCCAGACCGTTGAGCTGTTCGCTGGCCCAGGCAAAGGCCGCGTCCACCGATTGGCTGTCAGCGATGTCACAGACTCGCGAGTGCGCCCAACCACCACCGTCACCCGTTATCGAGGCTGCCTCGCCCAGGTCGAGACTGACGACATGGGCACCCTCTTCCACAAACGCCTTGACCACTGCCGCGCCAATGCCGCGGGCGCCCCCCGTGACGATGATCCGCTTACCGGCCAGTTGCATGGGCTGTTCCTCTTGTCTGGATATATCAGGATAGTTGCTCGATACGTTGCAACGCCGTAGCGATCAGGCGCAGCGCCGAGGCGTGGTGTTTTTCACCGGTGACCCTGCAGGCTTTACCTGCACAGGCACGTGCGTGGCTGACTTCGAGAAAAATGCCGAGCTTGAACCCAGCCAACACCAGGTACCAGGTCAAGTCCGCCAACGAGCGTGAGCTGCCGGCGCGGTAATGGGCGACCAATTCATCGCTGCTGCAAAAGCCATCCCAGGGATGCACTTCGATGGTGCCGGCGCCACGACCCTCGGCATCGGGCCAGGTCACCACCAGCCAGGCGAGATCGAGCAACGGATCACCGACGGTGGCTAGCTCCCAATCGACTACCGCGGCGAGCTCTGCGTCGTCGTGCCGGAACATGACATTGGACAGGTGAAAGTCACCGTGCTGGATACCGGCCTGGAACTGCTGCGGACAATGCTCGCTTAACCATTGGGCCAAGCGTTCGAGCCCCGGCAGACCCTTGGCGCCGGGCCAACCGGGATAGTCTTTGACACTGTCCATCTGCGCCAGCCAGCGTGAGACCTGACGCTGGTGAAAACCCTCAGGCCGGCCAAAATCCGCCAGCCCCACCGCCTGGTAGTCAATTTCGCCCAGGCGCAACAGCGCATCGACCATGGCCAGCCCCATGCGCCGGCGCATTTCAGACTGCTGCGCATGAGGCGCCGGCAAACCGGTCGCGCAGTTGGGATTGAAACCCTCTATTGGTTCCATCAAGTAGAAACTGGCGCCCAAAACGCCTGGGTCAGCACAATCGGCAATCAAACCGGCATGGGGCACTTGCGACCCCGCCAATGCCTTGAGCAAACGCGCTTCACGGGCAATCGTCTTGCCGCCGACTTCGCGCAGTTCCCTGGAAGGCCGACGCAGGACGAATTCACGCGAACCGCGCCGAAAGCGCAGCAGCAGGTTTTGCGTGCCTCCGGTCAAACGTATCGGGGCCTCGATGGGGCCGCGCTCCAGGCCTTGACTATCCATCCAGTCGGCCAGGCGCTCGAGGTCGACCAGATCCTGCCAGTCGTTCATGGATTGCGCTCGCCAAGGCTGGCCAATACGTCGGCGTATTTTTCCCGGGCACGGGCCTCGGCGGTGGGTCGATGGTAATCGGGGAACAATTCGTCGCAGGGCTGATAGTCGCGCAGCAGCTGTTTGGCAACCGTGACTTTGTGCACCTCGGTTGGCCCATCGGCCAGTCCCATCTGGAAGGAGCGCACGATGTAGCCGGTAAAGGGCATTTCTTCACTGACGCCCAGCGAACCATGCACATGCAGGGCGCGGGCGGCGATGTCATGCAACACCTTGGGCATAACAGCCTTCACTGCGGCGATGTCCTGGCGCACTCGCTTGTAGTCCTGGTACTGATCGATGCGCCACGCCGTGCGCATCACCAGCAAGCGAAATTGCTCCAGCTCGATCCATGAATCGGCAATTTTTTCCTGGATCATTTGCTTATCCGCCAAACGGCTGCCCTGGGTACTGCGCGACAGGGACCGCTCACAGAGTGCATCAAGGGCTTTTTGCGCCTGACCAATCACCCGCATGGCGTGGTGCACGCGGCCACCACCGAGCCGAACCTGAGCCACGACAAATGCCTGGCCGGGCGCACCGAGCATGTCGCCCGCGGGCACTCGCACCCTGTCGAATGACAGATAAGCATGGGTGGCGGCTGGGTCATCGGCGATACCGACGTTACGGATAATGCTAACCCCGGGCGCGTCAGCGGCGACGATGAACATAGACATGCCTTCATACACCGATACGCTTTTATCGGTGACCGCCATCACGATATAGAACGCTGCGTAGCGGGCATTGGAGGCAAACCATTTTTCGCCGCTCAGCAGCCAGTCATCGCCATCGCGCACCGCTTCGGTGGTGAACACGGCGGGATCCGCGCCACCTTGCGGCTCGGTCATGGCGAAGCAGGACACGATATCGCCATCGAGCAGCGGTTGCAGGTAGCGCTGCTTCTGCGCCGGGGTGCCGTAATGGGCGAGGATTTCCCCGTTGCCGGAATCTGGGGCCTGGCAGCCAAACACAATCGGGCCAAACAGCGAACGACCGAGAATTTCATTGATTAACGCCAGGCGCACCTGGCCATACCCTGCCCCACCCAGCTCCGGTCCCAGGTGACAGGCCCACAATTTGCGTGCCTTCACCTGCGCTTGCAGCGGCTTGACCAGCTGCTTGAACAACGGATCGTGGATATTCCACGGGCTGCCCAGCACATGATCGAGGGGCTCGACTTCCTCACGTACAAACTGCTCGATCCAATCCAGTTCCGCCTGTATCTCGGGGTCGGTCTGAAAGTCCCAGGCCATGGTGTGTCTCCTAGTAAATAACGATCAGGCCAGCAGCATGCCGCCGTCGACCAACAGGGTTTGGCCGAGCACATAGCTGGCCAGCGGCGAGGCAAGAAACAGCGCCACGTTGGCCATGTCCTGGGGCGTGCCCAGGCGCCCTTGAGGAATGGCCCGCAACGCGCCTTCGAGGCGCTTGGGGTTGCTGGTGGTTACCCGTGTCAGCTTGGTTTCCACCAGCCCGGGGGCAATGCCGTTGACCCGGATGCCGTCACGAGCCCAGGCTTCGGCCAGGGTGCGAGTGAGTCCAAAAGCACCGGTTTTCGAAGCGTTGTAGGCCGGATTGCCACGCGTGGAGTGGAAGGCGGCAGCGGAACTGACGGTGATCATCGAGCCCTTGGCCTGCATCAACAGCGGGTGAAACTTCTGTGCGCACACCATCAGGCTGATGAGGTTGACGTCGAGTACGCGCTTGAAACCCTCGGTCAGAAATTCCTGACGGTCGTAGAGCACCGTGCCTTGTGCTTGCACCAGCACATCCAGGCGGGTGAAGGGCACGCTGGCGACTTCAATCAACGCCGCGTCCGCAACGTCGACCTGGGCGTAGTGCAGGCCTTCGAGATTAGAGTCGGGTGAATCTCGATAGGCCGCTGCCGAGGCTCGTGTGCCCCAGACATGCACTTCGGCACCGCGCTGGCGAAAGTTCTGTGCAATGCCATTGCCAATGCCACTGGAACCGCCGATCACCAGCACGGTTTTACCGCTGAAATCCAACTCGTACATGGGTGTTCCTTGTGCTTGTCGATGAATGCTGTCGAGCAATAGCCACGCTTTTACAGCGCCACCAGACCCGCCGAGGCCATGCGCTCAATTTCACTGCGGGTGTAGCCGAGCTCTGCCATGACTTGCCGGGTATGTTGGCCGAGGGCCGGTGGCGGGCGATTCAGCGACAACGGCAAATTGCCGAAATCCCAGAACGCGCCAATCTGTTGCAGGTCCCCGTACACCGCATGGGGATAATGGGCATGCAGGCCCGCGGCAGCGTGTTCGGGGCTGTCGAGAAACGCATCCATCTGCGCCTCCAGCACGGCCTGCGCAGGAACCTGCACGCCAGTCAGTGCTGCCAGTGCCGCCTGCCGGGTGAGGCCTGCGAAATAATCCTCGGGACGACTGCCCACCAGTGCGGTGAAGCGCTGAATTTCATCAGGCTGCAGCGCTGCCACCGCCAGCCAGGCATCGCTGCACAGATACAGACGGTGTGCGTCATTCAGCCCCGTCTGTTGCGCGTCCATATGGGCGACAGGCGTGAGACTGCCATCCTCCAGCACCACCGCTTCGCTCATCGACAGCAACGTGGCGCCCAACAATGAGGAACTGACCATTTGCCCGGCGCCGCTGCGGTTGCGCTCGTACAACCCCAGTAGCAAGCCATAAAGCGAGGATAAACCGGCAAAAAAATCACCCACGCCAAAACGCAGCCACATCGGCGCTTGTCCTTCGCCGCCCTGCTCGACCTCCCAGCCGCAGGAGGCCTGCATCAGTTGGTCAAAGCCTGGCCAATCCGCACGCGGGCCGTTCGGCCCGTAGGCGCTGACATGGCAATAGACCAACTGCGGGTTAAGTGCTTTGAGACGCTCGTAGTCAACCTTGAGTTTGCGTGCGGCCGGCAGCCGCATGTTGTGGTGCACCACATCGGCCCAGCGTGCCAGCGTCTCGACGACGGGCTCGGTTTGCGGATCACCCAGTTGCAGCGCGACCCCCAATTTGCCCCGCTGGGTACCACTGAAAATTCGCTCCAGACGGCGCATGGCGTCACCCTTAGGGGCTTCGATTTTAATGACCTCGGCGCCCAGGTCCGCCAGCAGCATGCAGGCAAACGGCCCGGCCAGGTAGGCGCCCAGATCCAAGACTTTCAAGCCATGCAGCGGTGGCAATGGAGCGGGACTCCACTTGTGCCCTTGCACTGGGAGCAATGCATCAGCGCCCGGCAGTACTGCGTTCCCTTCACCAACCAGTGGTGCACTGCCGCCGACTCGCGCAGGTGGCTGCACCTGCCAGGCCGGACCCGGTTGCAGGGTCTTGCCCAGTTGTACATCGTCAACTTCAACCACATAGCCATTGAGGCGCGCCTGCTCGTCGAAGTAGATATCGCCAAAGGCGCCGGCGATTTGCGCGGCCACATCGTGCTGCCAGAAATGCTCGACCCAATCCTGCGCCGGTCGTGTGGCGATAATCGCCTTGTTGGCGCCGAAGTTGGGCGCCACATGGCTGGGTGGCCATAACGCATTCAGGCGAGTCACTTCGGTTTCGCCCAGTTCGCTGAGCGCTGCGGCCATCCACGGCGATTTGTCCGGCGAGTAATGCACATGCAGCCAGCGGCCATCGGCGCACTGGTGCAATGGAATCGGAATGTATTTATCCAGGCCCTTGGCGAAGGCTGGGGTTGGCGTTTGCGCCCGGTTCCAATGCATGGTCATGGGCACCAGGGCCGCCTGTGCCAGACTCGTATGGGCGATGCCGCCACAGCCGTCACGGTCCCGCGCCAGCAACCGCGCCATTACCCCGACCACACACAGCCAGCAGGCCAGCCAGTTGGCGAATGGCATGCGCACAAACACCGGGCCGGGGCGATGTGCGGGCTGCTCATCCAACAGGCCCAGGCGCGCCAGGATCAGTGTTTCCCGTGGTATGGCATTCGCCAGCGCGTGCCGTTGCGGCCAGCCGCTGATCGCAGAGACAACCAATCGGGGGAAGTCTGCGACGAGCAGCGCGTCTGCCAGACCATGGGCCTGCGCCTCTGCCGGGGTGAAATCGTGCAGCAGCACATCGGCGCTGGCCAGTAGCAACCGCAACTGCTGGCGATCGGCAGGGTTCTCCAGGTCAAGGGTGACACTGCGCTTGCCACGATTGAGCACCGCGAACAGCACCTGGTGGTCTCTAGCCGCGTTGCCAGGTGATTCAACCATGACCACTTCGGCACCTGCTTCACACAGTTGCAGGCCCGCGGCTGAACCGGCAATGCCGGAACACAGGCTGATGACGCGAATGCCTTCAAGGATTGCCTGGCTCATACAGCACCTTTCAGTGGCTTGTTCTGCTCAAAGCGTTCTGCAGCAAAGCTGCAGAACGAATCCATGGCGTCACCCTAAGCCATCGAAAATTAATTTCATATATAGATTAGTATTCCGAATATAGAATCATAAGCGCGGATATGAACAATAGTTAATAATCAGTTCAATAACACAATCAAGGGCCTCGACATGATCCTGCGCATGGACCACTTCACTATTGTCTCTGACCAACTGCAGGCGACACGGGATTTCTATGTTGAGGTGCTGGGTTTGGTTGAGGGGCCACGCCCGCCCTTCCCGGTTCCCGGGTTCTGGCTTTACACCCGGAACCAGCCAGTGCTGCATGTCGTGGGCGTAGCGCAAATGCCGGAACCGCGACGTGGCGTGCTCGACCATATGGCCTTTCATGCCAGTGGCTTGCAGACGATGTGCACGCGTCTAATCGAGCATGGCGTGCGCTTCAAAATCATCCGTGCGCCAGGCTCGCAACGCACCTGGCAGCTGTTCATGCAGGACCCCAACGGGGTTGAAGTCGAACTCGACTTTGACGCCAGCGAAGAGCCGCCAGCCGATTGGAAAGAACGCCGGGCCGGCTAGATCAACCCGGAGTAACTGCCGCCGTCGACCTGTAGGTTTTGCCCGGTGATGTAGCCGGCCTGAGCCGAACAAAGAAACGCACAGGCCGCTGCAAATTCACTCGGCTGGCCAAATCGGCGCGCGGCTATTGGCTTGAGCATTTCCACCCGCGCCTGCTCGACGCTGAGTCGGCGATGCTTGGCCAACTGCTCGGTCATGAAGCGCAGGCGCTCGGTTTCAATACGTTCGGGCAGCAGATTGTTAATGGTCACGTTGTCGCGCGCGACTTCGACTGACAGGGCTTTGCAGAAAGCCGTGAGCCCTGCACGCGCCGCCGTGGACAATCCCAGGGGCAAGCGTGGCGACTTGACCATCGCCGAGGTGATATTGACGATGCGGCCAAACCCCCGCTCGCGCATCCCGCCGACCACTGCCTGAATCAGCAGAATGCCTGAAAGCATATTGGCCTCAATGGCCGCCAACCAGGCGGCATGGTCCCAGTCCTCCAGACGGCCCGGTTCCGGGCCTCCGTTGTTGGTCACCAGTATATCCACCACCGGACACGCGGCCAGCAGCGCCTGTCGACCGGCTGCGGTGGACAGGTTGGCCACCACGGTGCGTGGCAGTCGACCCGTGCTGCGTAAAATATCTTGCGCGGTGTGGGCCAGGCTCTCGGCATCGCGGCCATTGATCAGCACCTCGCAGCCCTCCTGCGCCAATGCCAGCGCACAGGCTTTGCCAAGCCCTCGAGAGGATGCACACACCACCGCAATACGCCCACCAATACCCAGATCCATTGCAGTACTCCTCGTGCGTGGGTGTCAGTCGTTCATGCCGAGCAAGGCTGTGATATCCCGCCCGGGTTCAGCGTCGCTGCCGTAGGCGAACTGGCCGGCACGCTGACGTTCGACCAACTGTTCCATCTGGTAGCGATAACGGGTACCCGGCGTATCGAAGCGAGAGTGCAAGTCACGACGTTCGTCGACCTCGAAATAACGTTGGTTCTGCGGGCGCACCACCGAGTTGTCCTGGGGCTGGATGATGTAGTTGATGCGCGGCATCACATAGCGAAAAGGCGCGGGTGCAGCGGTGGTGTTGAAGGTGACGTCACACCGCGATCTATGCTTGCCCACCGGCAGGAACGGTTGCAGGTTGGGCACGTCATACCCGGGGCGAAAGCGCGGATAGGAGATGCACACGTTGCTGCGCAAGTGAATGTGCAGCACGGCGCGAAAGTCCTGGTATTTGGCGCGCACACCGCCGACCCAGCGCATGATGGGCGCCACTGACTTTTGCGCCACGGTACGAGTGCGGGTCACGGTCTCGGAGGTCCATTGCACCTCCACCACGTCCGACTCACTGATACCGTCGCCAATGGTATTGGCATGCAGGAAATCGGCATGGGTCAGGTCAATCAGGTTTTCCACCGACAGCGCCGAGGTCGCATCAAACCGCACAGTACGCTGGGTGTAACCGGGAAGACTGCCGTCCTGCGGTAGAAACGGAATATGCGGGAGCAACTGCATGTCGGCAGCGTCCGGATTGCCGTACCAGACCCAGATGTAGCCGTAACGCTCAACCAGCGGATAAAAGCCCCGTCCCCCGGTAAACGCTGTGAGTATCAGCTCTTTCTGGGGGAAATGCGGATGAAACTCGGCAGCCACCGCGCGCCCGTTGTCCCGCCACAGGTAATAGGGCTGGGCATGAATGATCCGGCGAATGGGCCGCGCACTCAGGTCGCGGCTATGGGACACCGGGAACCAGGTGTCACGCAGGTCGTAGTTGATCGGCGTCCAGTCACCCCGCACTTTGCCAGGGATCGTATCGGTGGAGGAAGGCACGGCATGCATGGTGGGAACTCCTGTGCTCAGACGACTGCGCTGACGGGAATCAGGCGCGGTTGGCGCAACCCACGCAGTTCACGGGATGAGGCTTGCAACAAGGCCGCGACGGCTGCGCCATCAATCAGGCTTTTCACCTGGAATGGGGCTTGTTTACGCAGGCGTGCTGCTCGCCAGCGCAACGGTGCCCTGGCCGGCACCTGCTCATGCACGTAGCCACGCCAACACAGGCTGGTGGTGCCACGACGATTGGCACCGGTCGCGATCATCAGCGTCACTAGCGGCAATTCATCTTCGCTCAGCAAATCCACCCGAACAGTACCGCCGTTCAATGGGACGGCGGTGCGCACAATCAAGGGGTAATCCACCACAAACTGCGAAGGCAGGATTTGTGTGCTCCATACCGCACCTCGTTCCAGAACCACACGCCCCTGCTCGCTGCGCAGATCGCCAAGGAAAAAATCGGTAAGGCGCACATGGGGAAACCCGAGCAAGCATTCCGGACCGTCGAGCATCGCATCCAGGTACTGGTCGTGACTCATGTTGACGATAGTGGAACCGGTAAATTCGCGTCCGCTGGGTTGGTAATCGCTGCTGGGCAATGCCCCTTGCGGTGCCCCCTCACCCAACCACACATGGACAAAACCATTTTCCTCGCGCACCGCAAAGGCACGCGCGGCATAACGTGCAGGTACGCGCTCATCGGCATGCAGATTGGGGATCTGCGTGCAGCCACCACTGGCGCCATCAAAGGTCCAGCCGTGATAACCGCATTGCAGGCCGGACTCGACGACTCGCCCCAGAGCCAGCGGCACCCGCCGATGTGGGCAACGGTCTTCCAAGGCAAAGGCTTGGCCGGCCGCGTTTCGGAACAGCACCAACTCCTCGCCGGCAAAGGCCACGGCCAATGGCGTTTGATCATTCACGGCCTCGCAAAGCGCCATGGCCCACCAGCCTGGGGTCATCATCGGGCTGCCTCTTTGTTATTGGTCTTGGGCAATTGCGTTGAACGCAGTCAGCGCTAACGGTAGTGCTTAGTGGTGGATAGAGCAAACATAATTCGACAGTTTTTTATTTTCTGTCGATATTTTTTTAACCCAGCATAAAAAGGCAAAATTCAGGCATCAAGCCGAAACATTTCGGCTTAAAGAGCACATTTCAGCTTGATAAGCGACCTCCAAATGGACATTTTTTCTTTATCTGATCATGTTTTAATGAAAAATAGCTAGCGAGCAATCCATAAGCCTGATTACCATTAGCTTGCTCATTGACTCCAAGGTGCGCTGACGATGACCCAATCCACCCTCGGCTTTGTCCTCCATGACGTTGCCCGCTTGATGCGTAAGCGCTTTGAACAATGGGCTCGCGCAGCCGGTCTCACGCGCTCGCAATGGCAAGTCCTGGCCAAGCTGTCGATTCATGAGGGCATCCACCAGAAAGGCCTGGCAGACCTGTTGGAAATCGAGTCGGTCACCCTGGTGCGCTTGCTGGACAAGATGCAGGAGCGCGGATTGATCGAACGCCGTAACCACCCCACCGACCGCCGATACTCCTTGCTGTTTCTCACCCCGGCTGCCCATCCGCTACTGCAGTTCATGCGCACCATCGGCGAACAAACCCGACAAGAAACCATGGCGGATTTCTCCATTCAGGAGCACGACCAATTGCTGCAGTACCTCGAACGTATGCGTGAACACTTGCTGACAGCCTGCGGCCAGCCCGTGGATGAGCTCACAGGCTGTGCAGCAAGCGAGGTGAAGCATGGCTGAGCCGACATTGCAGCGCCCTGCCGTGCACGCTGAAGCCCGACCGCTCGAGCCAGCTGAAAAACCCCAGATGCAGGCGACCGAGGCTTCGGCCCTTGATGGCCATGCTGAAGAACCGTCTGACACGGCACGCCAACGCTGGCGCATCGGCCTGTTTTTGCTGGCACCTATCAGTGTCGTGGCCTGTGCTGCCTGGTATGTGTTGGGTGGCCAGATCGTAAGCACCGACAATGCTTATATCCAGGCCGAGCGTGTAGGGGTTTCCACCGATGTCGCCGGAATCGTCGCGGCTATTGAAGTCAGTGACAACCAAAGCGTGAGCAAAGGCCAAGTGTTGTTCCGTCTCAAGCCCGAGCCCTTTGAAATCGCCGTGGCCAGTGCCAAGGCGCAACTGGAAAACGCGCGCAATCAGATCCTTTACCTCAAGGCCAGCTACAACCAATCGCTGGCCGAGATCGCCCAGGCTGAAGCCAAATTGCCCTTTTACCAGACCAATCTGCAACGGCTGGAAAAGCTGGTCAGCGTTGCCGCCGTATCCAGGACTCTCTACGACGACGCCCACCAGGACCTCGACAATACCCGTCAGCAGGTGGCGGTCGCCAAGGCCCAGGCCGCGGCGGCGCTGGCTCAACTGGGTGGGCGTCTGGACAGACCTCTGGAGTTGCATCCGTCCTACTTGCAAGCGCTGGCGGCACTGAATGAAGCCGAACGCAACCTGCGAAACTCCGTGGTCATCGCCCCATTCGACGGCGTCGTCACCAACGTTGACTCGCTGCAAGTGGGTGCGTATCTGCAACCACCCCAATCGGGCTTTAGCCTGGTGTCCAGCGAGCAGCTGTGGGTGGCTGCGTCACCGAAAGAGACCGAGCTGACCAACGCTCACATCGGCCAGGGCGTAACCATTGAGGTAGACACTTATCCGGGTGTCACCTGGCATGGCACCGTGGAAAGCATCAGCCCAGCATCCAGTTCGAGCTTCTCCCTGTTGCCGGCCCAGAACACCACGGGCAACTGGGTGAAGGTTGTGCAGCGCATTCCGGTGCGGATCCATATCGACGATGCTGCCGGCAAACCCGCGCTGCGCCATGGCATGAGCGCCGTGGTCGATATCGATACCGGCACGGCACGTGGCCTGCCGAAGCCGCTGGCAAACCTGTTCGCACGCCATCATGAGTGAAGTATCCGGACCACTTCCGCCATCGCCGTTGCGGGTACTGATCACCTTGTGTGTGGTGCTGGCGGTGGTCATGCAGGCGCTGGACACCACCATCGCCAACGTCGCCCTGCCCTATATGCAGGGCAGCGTATCGGCCAGCGCCGATCAGATTAACTGGGTGCTGACCTCGTACATCGTCGCCACCGCCATCATGACGCCGCCCTCGGCTTTCCTGGCCCGGCGCTTCGGTCGCAAACGCGTGTTGCTGTGGTCGATCCTGGGTTTTGTATTGGCGTCGGTGCTCTGTGGCATTGCCCGCTCCCTGGAAGAAATCATCCTGTTTCGCCTGCTGCAAGGGGTGGCCGGGGCGGCGTTGGTGCCATTATCGCAAGGCATCCTGCTGGATATTTACCCGCAGAAAGAACGAGGGTCGGCAGTGGCGCTGTTCGGGGTATCGGTCATGGTCGGCCCGGTATTGGGGCCGATGCTCGGCGGCTGGCTGACGGAACACCTCAGTTGGCGCTGGGTGTTCTTCATCAACCTGCCTATCGGGTTGCTGGCCTTCATCGGCATGACCCGCTTCATTCGTGAAACCCCGGCCGACAGGACCGCACGCCTGGACTGGCTGGGCTTTAGCTCCCTCAGCGTGGCCATCATGTCGATTCAACTGTTCCTCGACCGCGGCGAACAACTGGGCTGGTTCGACTCTGGGGAAATCATCCTGGAAGCGCTGGTGGCCGCCATCGCTTCGTACATTTTCATCGTCCACACCTTCACCCACGACAAGCCCTTTATCAGCCTGAAGTTGTTCAAGGATCGCAATTACTCGGTGGCGGTGGTGTTTATCTTCATCATCGGCATCACCTACCTGGCCTCGCTGGCACTGATGACACCCTACCTGCAAACCCTGATGGGCTACCCGGTTCTCACCGCCGGCATGGTCATGGGGCCGCGCGGCCTGGGGACGATGCTGAGCATGTTCCTTGCCGGGAAGATCATCGGCAAAGTCGATATTCGCTGGATACTGTTTTGCGGCCTGGTGTTGTCCGCCTGGTCGATGTACATGATGACCGGCTGGACACCGGCCGTGTCCATCCACACCATCGTCTACGTTGGCTTTATCCAGGGCGCGAGCCTGGGCCTGTTGTTCGTCCCGCTGACCACCATCGCCTTTACCACCCTGCCCCCGCATTTGCGGGGCGAAGCCACGGGTCTGTACAACCTGTCACGCAATGTCGGTTCGAGCGTTGGCATCTCGATCGTTACGGTGCTGCTGGCGCAAAACACCCAGATCAATCATGCCGAAATCGGCGCCTACGTGACGCCGTTCAACCGCCTGTTCGATGCCTGGCCTGTCAACAACCAGCTCAATCCACTGACCGCCAGCGGGCGTGCAGCCCTGGATGGCTTGATCACTGTGCAAGCCAGCTGGGTGGCTTACCTGGATGACTTCAAGCTGCTGATGTGGTTATCCATTGGCGTCATACCGCTGCTGCTGATATTCAGGACACCGAAGTCTCAAGCCAATCAGGCCTCGTAGCGAAAACGTCCCACCGCTACGTTCAGCTCATCGGACAGTTCGCGCAAGGACACCACGGCTCCGGATACCTGATGGGTGATCGCATCACCCTCTCCGGCCATGCGCGCGATGTGCTCGACGTTGGCCACGATGCCCCGCCCACCCTCGCTCTGCACGCTCACCGCATCGGCAATCCGGTCCACCCCGCGCGTGGAGTCTCCGACCAGTTCCGTCGCCTGCTGCAGGGTACTTTCCAACTCACCCAGCAGTCGGCCACTGTCCTCCAGTGCCACGGTGCCCGCACTCAATGCCTGGTCGACGATCCCGGACTGGTTCTCCAGCTTCAACGTCAACTGGTTGATCGAGTTGGCAGCCAGCGCCGAGCGTTGCGCCAAGTTACGCACTTCGTCGGCCACCACGCTGAAACCGCGCCCGCTTTCTCCGGCACGCGCCGCCTCGATGGCCGCATTGAGCGCCAGCATGCTGGTCTGCGCGGAGAGGTCCTTGACCTGACCGATGCTGGCGGTGATCGCTGTCGTGCTTTCGACAAAATCGCCCACCGAGCCGCGGATGGCGGAGAAGGCATGGCGCACGCTGTCGATTTTCTCGAGCAGTCGCGACAAGGCCAGGTGCCCGTCTTGCGCACCGCGCAAACTTGCTTCGGCGCAGCTGCGCAGGCTTTCAGCATGACTGGAGATTGCCGCAATGCCGTCGCTCATCTGCTCGATGGTCATCGACACCGCACCCACCGCACCGGCCTGCGCCGTGGAGCTTTGCGCCACGCGCGCCGAAGTACCCACCAGTTCCTCCGCCGACGCGCCGACCGATGCCGCAACACCGGCAACCTGGCGCATGGCCTGCTGAAAGCTATCAATGAGTTCGTTGAATGCCTGGGCCGTGTGGGCCACCTCATCTCGGCCCATGACCCGCACGCGTCGGGTCAGGTCGCCATCGCGCAACTCGATCGATGCCTGTTCGATTTCCCGGATGGGCCTGAGGATCTGGGCACGCAACAAAAGACTGACGATGACGGCGAGTACGCTGGCGCCGAGTAATACCGCAACCAACATCCGTGACACCTGGCGTTGCATAGTGCCGGCCTCGGCAAAGGCGCCAGAGGTCAGTTGCGCCTGCAGTCCCAGCAAACGATTGAATTGACCTTGCAGACCATTGTTGTCGGCGCGCACCCTGCCCAGCAGCGATGCCGCCTGTATTTGGTCACTCAAGGCCGCGCGCTTGAAATCGGCAAGGCCTTCGCCGACCACGGCGGCCTGTTCTTGCACGGCGCGGTAGAGTTCTTTCTCCTCCTCACCCAGACGCGTCTCGCGAGCCACCTTGTCCAACCCGGCTCGCATGTCGTCGACACTGGCCTGCATGTCTTCCAGATAGGATTCCAGCTCCTCGGCAGAAGCCTGCCCATTGGATTCAAGGATGCGTGCGCCTATGGCATAGGCCCCGACCATTGCCGCCTGCGACGCAGACGCGGTTTCCAGTACCTGGCGATACTGCTGGAAACGCAACTGGTCGATTTCCTCGATCACCGCCTGTTGCCTGGCCAGCCCATGATAGGCAAGGCCCGAAACAACCAATAAAGCGATAACAAATAATGCGGGCAGCACAAAGAGCTTGGCGCCGATTGAATAGCCTTTGAGAAATGACATTCTGATTACCGTTTTTGTTTTTATAGGAAATGACAGGCCAACATCAGCTCCATCATATTCTCTATACGGTATCTCATTCTACTATCAGAATGTTAGATGATACCTCAAATGGTTATCAGCACCTTCACGTTGGATAAACTAAAGCAATACAGGACCATCAAACTGTCCACTCCGTGATATTGGCCAAGGCTCCCCCGTGCTCCACGTAGATACTGAACAAATGCCCTGATCCTGGAGCGTTGTTCAGCATTTCCATCGGAATGTCGTGACGTGCGCTGGTGATGTACAAGGTGTCACGGTCTTCACCACCGAAAGCCAGGTCCGTCGGCCCTGGAATCGGCAAACCAATCATTCGATCAATGCTGCCGTCTTCGGCAAATCGAACCAGGCTCCAACCGTCGCGCAATGTGGTCCAAACACCCCCCTCTCGATCAAGGGCCAGTCCGCTCAGCCGCCCCGACCCTTTGGGCAACGTGGCCAAGCGCCGAACATTCACACTGCCTGCCTGCACGACGTAGACCGACCCGGTTTCCGGCCCGATTGCGTAAAACGCCTGCCCACGCTCATCCCAGCACATTGACGTGATGTTTTCCTGAAACTCCCAGGACAAGCGCAGATCACCATGCCGGTTCAACTCTCCCACCTTGCAGCCGGTGTGGCTCGCCAGGCACGCCCAGACACTGCCGTCAGGTCGACTACAAAGCCCCAAGAGGCTCTTGCCGGGCCAGTCGGGCAAGGGATGTTCGCAACCTTCAAAGTCAATCAGCGACCAACCCTGGGTATGGGCGACCAGCAATCCCTGGCTATGCAGCTCCATCGCCACGACCGGGGATTCGAGGCGGGCGAAAATACGCTCGCCATCGCCATCCAGCATGCGAATGGCCGGCGCCAGGGTATCCGCCCAAAACAGGCAACGAAGCTTGCTCGACCAACGCGGGAAAGCGCCATTGAACGCCCACGGACTATCGACCAGTTTGACGTCGGTGTCGCCGATTTGAATGCGCGGCTCGCTCAACTGAGCCCCCACGCGTCTTGCCGCTTCGCTTATCTCAGGGCCCAACAGCTCCAGACGCTCAAGGGTCAAGCGATAAGCCGGCCCTGCCACACTCAAGGCGCCGCGCACATTTCCCGCGTTATCCCGGATCGCCGCAGCCACGCAACGCACGCCCATCACAATCTCCTCATCGTCGATGGCATAGCCCCTGGCCCGGGTGATCTGCAACTCGGTATGCAGGCGTCGACGATCGGTGATGGTCAGTTCGGTCAGCGGTGTCAGCACCAGCCCCTTGATGATTGCCTCACGAGCGGCTTCATCCATCGCCGCAAGAATTGCCTTGCCCTGACCCGTGCAATACACCGGCTTGCTCTGGCCAAGCGCCGCCGCCGAACGCGTGGTGTGCGCGCCGTCGCAACGCTCGAGAGATCTGACTTGATTGCCATCGAGCACCGCCAGATAGGACGTCTCGCCGGTCAGATCGCGCAAGGCCCGCAACTCGAAACTCGCGGCCGCTACCAGGTCCGGCATCAGATAGGCATTGCGCACCAGTTCCAGATAACGGAACCCCAACCGGTAGACCTTGTGCACCGGATCGCGGCGAATCATGCCGCGCTCCACCAGGCTGGCGATGATTCGATACAGCGTGGTTTTGGGTAACTCCAGCTGCCCTGCCAATTCGGCCTGACTGACGCCCCGAGGCGCGGAACCAACGGCCTCCAACACATCCAGCGCCTTCTCCAGTGCACCCGTGCCCTCTCCTGCTTTCATGACTTATTCCCACCATATGGAACAACGAATGAACTGGATCATACGACGGGTATTGCACACGTCAACAAACCTCTAGGATCTGACGATATCAGGTCATCACAAACATTCTTTGTCCCAAATTACGGGAATAACCAATGACTTGGTGCACCTACACGCCATGCGTAAGAGCACAGGAGAACAACAATGACGCAGATCCACCAATACGCCGACACACTGGAAGAAACCGACGAGCGCCAGGTTCATGTCAGCGATGAAGTGCTGGCACGCCTAGCCCGTTGCAGCAGCGGTTCGCTGACCACCCAACTGTTCAAATTGGGTTTTCGTCAGCCAGCCCTGGTCGGCCTTCGCGCCATGAACAAAGACATCAAGCCGTTCGCTGGCCGCGCTTTCACCATGCGCTTCATACCGGCCCGCGAGGACATCGACACCTACGGCACCATGACCACCAAACCCAACCACAACAATCTGCAATGGCAGGGTGTGGAACAGATCCAGCCGGGCGACGTGCTGGTCATCGACAGCCAGAACGACCCGCGTGCGGCGTCGGCGGGCAATATCCTGGTGACCCGTCTGCTGGCCCGTGGCGCCCGGGCTATCGTTACCGACGGCGCCCTGCGCGACGGCAGTGAAATTGCCGCTTTGCCGCTGCCTGCCTTTGCCCGCGAAGTCACTGCAACCACGCGCATCTCCTATCACCACGTGGCTGACTTGCAGGTACCGATCGGCTGTGCCGGTGTGGCGGTGTATCCAGGGGACATCATCGTCGGCGACGGCGACGGTTTGACGGTGATTCCTGCGCATCTGGCAGAAGAGCTGGCCGATTACTGCACCGTGCAGGACGACCTGGAAGGCTATCTGGCGATGCGCATCGCCGCCGGCGAAGCACTCTGGGGCGTCTATCCACCAGGTCCAACCGCCATCTCTGACTACCACGCATGGGTAGCCTCAGGTCGTCCTGCCATCCCGAGCATCATCAACAAGGGGGATGAACAATGAGCAAACAAGCCGAATACGCCGCACTGATCCGTCGCTACTTTGCTGCTTGCAACGCGGGCGATCACGCCGAATTGGTGTCGTGCTTCACTCCGGATGCCGTGCACTACTTCCCAGCCGGATTGCCAGAAATTCCTTGGCGCACTGCCGAGACCATCGCGTCCAAATGGGTGTGGTGCGTCGAGAACCTCGGCTCGCAATGGACCATCGAGAAGATTCTCGTCAGCCATGACAGCCCTGAAGCGGTGATCGAGTGGACGCACTGGAAGGGTAAACTGGGTACCGCGCTGCGTGGTGACGAGTGGTACATCTTTGACGAGCATACTGGTCTGATCAAAGAGATCCGCGCTTACTACGCCTCACCTGCCGACAAGGAAGTGGCCATCAACGAAATCGTCGACTTCGATTACGCGGGTCGTGGTTACCACCTGGAACCGGCCACAGGAGGTGAACAATGAGCACCACCGAGTTTCAATTGATCGATGCAGCTGTCGAGGCTGCCGGTGCCGTCGCCGGGTTCTGGGCGGCCTCCGCGCCCTCCGTTCGCAGCGGCTTGCTACGTGGACTGGCCAGCGGTCTTGAACAGCACCAAGCCGCTCTTGTGGCACTGGCCGACGAAGAAACCGGCCTGGGTGCCGGGCGACTCAACGGTGAAGTGGCGCGAACGGCCTTTCAACTGCGTGGTTTCGCCGACGAGGTAGAGGCCGGTGTGCCATACCAGACAATCGACGATCAGGCCGTGGCTGGCGCGCCGCCCGTAGGTCGCCCACGCCTGACACGCACCCACGAACCGCTGGGGCCGGTGGCGATGTTTTCAGCCAGCAACTTCCCGTTCGCTTTTTCGGTCCTGGGCGGCGACACCGCTTCGGCATTGGCGGCCGGTTGCCCTGTGGTAGTCAAGACTCATTCCGGGCACCCACGGCTGTCGCGCGCAGTACATGAGGTGGCTCAGGGCGTACTTGACGGCATGAACTTGCCTGGCGGGCTGCTTGGCCTGGTCGATGGCGCCTCCCGCGCAGCGGGCCTGCACCTGGTAGCGCATCCGCAGATTGCCGCCGTTGCATTTACCGGTTCCTATCAAGGCGGGACCGCGCTTTGGAAAGCCGCTAACGAACGCCGTCGCCCTGTTCCGTTTTTCGGTGAGTTGGGCTCCATCAATCCATTGATCGCCCTGCCCGGTATTCTAGAGCGTGACAGCGAGGCCCTGGCGAACACCCTTGCTGCTTCGATCACCCAAGGCACCGGACAATTCTGCACCAGCCCGGGGGTGATCGTTTTACTCGACCATCCGGCCAGTGACCGTTTTGTCGCGCAATTGAGCGCGGCACTGCAACCGATCAAGACCCATCGCATGCTGACTCCCGGTATGCGAAACGGATTTGATGCAGGAGTCGCCCATCTGCTGGCATCCGATGCAGCGAGCCAAGTATTCGAGCCACTGGCCGATAGCGAAGGCCCGGCTCCGCGTCTGTTCAAGGTCGACGCCAAGGCCTTTATTGAAGACGCCAATCTTCGCGAAGAAATGTTCGGCCCCGCCGCCGTGGTACTGACAGTCGAGTCCATCGAACAGGCGACCGCTGTGTTGCACGCCATTGGAGGCAGCTTGACGGCGACGCTTTGGGGCTTCGAAGACGCCACCGACGACACCCGTGCGCTGCTTCGCGCCGCTCGCCAGATCGCCGGTCGAGTGTTGTTCTCGGGCGTGCCAACAGGCGTTGCCGTCACGCACGCACAGCAACATGGCGGCCCCTGGCCTGCGTCGACTCAACCACAAAGCACTTCGGTGGGCTACGCCGCGCTGCAGCGCTACCTGCGCCCGGTGGCGTTGCAGGATGCTCCTGCATGGGCACTCGCCCAGCAAGGAGCCCAGCCATGATGAAACACATCGTGATGTTCCGGCGCCTGCCTGCGGTGGAGAAAAACCCACAGCTGGAAAGCCATCTCGTGCAGTGGATGAGCGACCTCGCCAAGGACATTGAGTTTGCCCGCAGCTGGAAGGTGTCGGCCAATGAACTGGACCGACCGATCTGCTGGGACTACGTGCTGGAGACGACGTTCGACGATGCTGAAGCGGTCAACCGTTACCTGCCTCACCCGGCGCACGTTGCCCTGGTCACTGAACTGAAAAAGTACTTCGAATGGGTCGCTGTGGACTACACGGAGGCAGACACCCAGGCCGCTTGATCCCGGTACAGGTATTGGCTCCCAAGGGTCGCCAATGCCTGGGCACTCTACAAAAATAATTAGACGAGGCACACATGAACAACAACGAGCGCTACGCGCTGGAAGGCAACACGCCAGTTGCCGCGGTCTCGGCCCAATCGAAGGGCCACCAGGACGCGGCGGCGACCACGAAAAAGAGCAGCTATCGCTTTCTGATTCTGGCGTTGATCACCATCGTTCTCGCCCTGAGTACGGGGGATCGTGCTGCACTGTCGGTCGCAGGGACCGACATGAGCAAGGAGCTCGGTATCAGTTCTGTGGAAATGGGATACCTGTTCTCGGCATTCAGCTGGGCGTACGTAATCTTCCTGATCCCCTCCGGGTGGCTGACCGACCGTATCGGCTCGAAGCTTTCAATGATGCTGGCCGTGGTGATCTGGTCTTGCTTCACGGTGATGATGGGTATGGTGCATTTCATTGGCATGGTGGTACCACTGCTACTGGCCCTGCGCTTTTTGCTCGGTGCTGCTGAGTCTCCGGTCGGACCAGCCTCGGGCCGCATCATTGCCGCATGGTTCCCCTCCTCCGAACGCGGTATTGCCGGCGCCATCTTCAACAGCGCGCAATACCTGTCGCTGGCTGTCTTCACCCCAGTCATGGGATGGCTCTGCTACACCTACGGCTGGGAGTACGTATTCATCATCATGGGCGCCATCGGCCTGGTGATTGGTGCCATCTGGTGGAAATTCTACTACCTGCCCATTGACCATCCGAAGATGAACAGCGAGGAACTGGAATACATCCGCGCTGGCGACGGCCTTGTTGATCTGGAGAGTTTGAAATCCAAAGCGGCAAATACCGGCAAGGGCATGAAGCTCGGCGAGATCGGACAGTTGTTTCGCAGTCGCATGCTGGTCGGGATTTTTCTGGCCCAATACTGCATCACTTCGATCACCTGGTTCTTCATGACCTGGTTTCCGATTTATCTGGTCAAGGAACGTGGATTTGACATCCTTCAGGCCGGGTTTATCGCAGCAATTCCAGCGTTGTGTGGCTTGGTGGGCGGCGTGTCCAGCGGTTTTATCTCCGACCTGATCCTGAAGAAAACGGGCTCTTTGAGCATTGCTCGTAAAACCCCGATCACCATTGGCCTGTTGCTCAGCGCCAGCATCATTCTCTGTAACTATGCCGAAAGCGCTGCCGTGGTCGTTGTGCTGATGAGCCTGGCGTTCTTCGGTAAGGGTTTCGGCTCGATGGGCTGGACAGTGGTCGCCGACACCGCGCCCAAAGAGCTTATCGGGACTACCGGTGGCGTATTTAATGCCTTCGGCAACACCGCTGGAATCGTAACCCCGGTGGTCATCGGCTACATCCTTCAAACCACAGGTTCCTTCGATGGCGCACTGCTCTACGTCGGCGCTCACGGATTGGTAGCGGTCGCCAGTTACTGGCTGATCGTCGGCAAGATCCAACGCTTCAAGCTTCATCCGAAAACTTGAATTCGGTTTCCAACTGACTCCAATTAAAGATATGCGAGGCACCAAAAATGAAGATGATTTTTCGTTGGCACGGTCCGAAAGATCCAATCAATTTGCAGTACATCAATCAGATTCCCGGGTTGTACGGCATTGTTTCATCACTTTACGACACCCCGCTTGGAGAAGTCTGGCCGGTGGACCGTATCACCAGTCTGCGAGACGCAGCGGCGGCTTATGGTTTGAAAATGGACGTCGTCGACAGCTTCCGCGTGCACGAAGACATCAAACTGGGAAAGCCCAATCGTGAAGCGCTTATTCCGCAGTACATTGAAACGCTGAAGAATCTTGCCGCCAGCGGTATCAAGATCGTCTGCTACAACTTCATGCCTGTATTCGACTGGACTCGTACACAGATGGAGTACCAACTGCCCGATGGCTCCAATACATTGTCTTTCGAGGCCTCGTTGGTTGATCGACTGGACGTATCTAAAGGTGTGATTCCCCTACCCGGCATCGGTACAAAATACCCTGCAGAGAAGCTCCAGGCACTGCTTGAAGAATACAAGGATGTCAGCACCGAACAGATGTGGAAAAACCTTGAGTGGTTCCTGGGCAAGTTGGTGCCGGTTGCCGAGCAGCTTGGCCTGAAACTGGCCCTACACGCAGACGATCCGCCTCGTTCGGTGTTTGGCCTTCCTCGAATTATCAAAAACATCGAGGATCATCGCCGCGTACTGAGCATCATTGACTCGCCTGCGAACGGCCTGACGTTATGCAGCGGCACCATCGGCTCGGACCTCAACAACGATGTGCCGTCGTTCATCAACGAATTCGCCGCTCGCCAGCGTGTGCATTACGTTCACCTGCGTAACGTCAAGGTGTTCGACAACGGTGACTTTTATGAAAGCGCCCACCCGACGCAATGTGGTTCGCTGGATATGGCGGAAATCCTGAAGGCCCTGCATGACGCCAACTTCACCGGCTACGCCCGTCCAGACCATGGCCGCATGATTTGGGGAGAGACAGGCGTACCAGGATACGGCTTGTACGATCGTGCACTGGGCACCATGTACTTGCAGGGTTTGTGGGAAGGCATCGGCAAGGAAAAAACCAAGGCAGTGCTGCAAAAACAAGGGCCCGCCGCAGTAGCGTGATCGAGTCTTCCACCGAAGCACTGCCAATCTATTGCCGCGTACGCAGTCGAATGTGTGCTTTACGCGAGGACTGTCTCGCGGCAATTAGACGCTTCGGTCATGCCAGGCAAAGTCAGCAGCATCGACCTTATAAGAAAAGCAGGACTTAATTATGACCTCCCGTGAAATCAGCCCCGTGATCCGCCTGGACCCTGCCGACAACGTAGTGGTCGCACGCGTGGAAATCCCCACAGGCACTGCCATTACTAACGAATCATTGACTACGCTGCAGGACGTCCCGCTGGGGCACAAGATTGCTGCACGCATGATCGAAAAAGGCCAACCGGTGCTCAAGTACAACACCGTGATTGGCTATGCCAGCGAAGACTTGCCACCAGGTACCTGGATGCACAGCCACAACATTGAGTTCGGCGAAACCGCTCGCGATTATCGCTACGGCCTGGATTACGTGCCCACCGACCTGTTGCCAGCCGATAAGCGCGCGACGTTCCAGGGCATCATTCGCGAAGATGGCCGGGTGGCCACGCGCAACTACCTCGGCATTTTTGTCGTCGGCAATTGCGGCGCCACCGTGGCACGCAAAATTGCCAATCACTTTGACGAAGAGCGCCTGGCCGCCTTCCCGAACATCGACGGCGTCGTGCCCTTCGTGCATGAAATCGGTTGCGGCATGGAAATGACCGGCGAACCGATGAACCTGCTGCGCCGTACCATCGGCGGCCACATCAAGCACGCCAACACCGCCGGCGGCCTGCTGATTGCCCTGGGCTGCGAGCGCAACAATATCTATGGTTTCATCGAGCAGGAGCAACTTGTACTGGGAGACATGCTCAAGTCGCTGGTGATCCAGGACGTCGGCGGCGTTAAAACCGCGGTAGACCAAGGCATCAAGATGATTCAAGCGATGCTGCCCCAAGCCAACGCCGTGCAACGCGAAACCGTGTCGGCCGAACACCTGATCATCGGCATGCAATGCGGTGGCTCTGACGGCTTCTCCGGCCTCTCGGCCAACCCGGCGCTAGGCGCTGCGGTTGACATTCTGGTGCGCCACGGCGGGACCGCGATTCTCTCCGAGACCTCGGAAATTTTCGGCGTCGAACACACCTTGACCGCCCGAGCCGCCACCCCCGAAGTCGGTCGCAAACTGATTGACCGCATCGACTGGTGGCTGGAATACAACAAGGGCCGCGACACCCAGATCAATGGTCGCGTCAGCCCCGGCAACAACGCCGGTGGCCTGGCCAACGTGCTGGAAAAATCCTTGGGCGGTGCCAAGAAAGGCGGCAACGCACCACTGATGGATGTGTATGAATACGCCTACCCGGTGACGACCCATGGCCTAGTGTTCATGGACACCCCCGGCTATGACCCGGTGTCCGCGACCGGCCAGATCGCCGGTGGCGCCAACATGATCGCGTTTACCACCGGGCGTGGTTCGTGCTTCGGTTCGGTTCCTGCACCGACCTTCAAACTGGCGAGCAATTCGCCCATGTTCAATCGCATGAGCGATGACATGGACATCAACTGCGGCCAGATCATCGACGGCGACAAGACCATCCAGCAAATGGGCCAGGAAATCTTCGAGCGCCTGCTGACTCACGCCTCGGGAGACAAAACCAAGAGTGAACTCAACGGCCTGGGCGAAGACGAATTCTGCCCATGGCAGATCGGCGTGCTTGCATGACACCGGTGCCGTTGTCGCTATACGTTGCCCCTGCCGCATGGCCTTGCGGCAGGTCGCTCGACAGGATGCTCGGCTGACTCGTCACGTATGAGTCACCGTGTGCACTGAGTTCTCCTTCAAATAACAACAACGATTCCGCCGAAAAGGCGGTTGGCGCGGCCATGCCTGCGATTCAACGGGAGCCACCATGCAACACAACAACAAAGTGCTCATCTGCTCGACTTTGCTACCAATGGGACTGTTCAGCAGTGCCGGCCACGCAGCAGGTTTCCTCGAAGACAGCCACGCCACACTGCAGACCAGTAATTTCTACTTGAACCGAGACTTTCGCGAAGACCCGGGTATCTCCAAACGTGAAGAATGGGCACAGGGTTTCGTCCTCGACTACAAGTCCGGCTACACCGCAGGCACCCTCGGCTTCGGGCTCGATGCCATTGGCATGCTGGGGATCAAGCTAGACTCGGCCCCCGATCGCAGTGGCACCGGTTTGTTGCCGGTCGGCGAAGATGGTCGGGCCCCTGACGAGTACAGCAAGTTCGGCGCGGCAGCCAAGATCAAGGTGTCGAAAACCGAGCTGAAGGTCGGTACGCAGATTCTCAAGTATCCGGTCATATCTTCCAGCACCGGACGTATCCTGCCCCAGACCTTCCAGGGCGGCATCCTCACCGCCAAGGAACTGGACAACTTCACACTGACCCTGGGCGACATCAACCGCACCACGCTGCGTGACTACTCCCATAACCAGCCTCTGACCCTGGTCAACAAGAACAAGCGCTTCAAAGCCACTCCCGACGCCGACGACTTCAAAATGGCCGGCGCTGACTACGCTCTAAGCAAGAATCTGACCTTGAGTTATCAGTACGGTGAGCTGGAAAACATCTATCGTCAGCAGTATCTGGGCTTGGTGCATTCCCTACCATTGGGTAGCGGTACTCTAAAGACAGATGTGCGGTATTACCTCAGCAGTGATGTCGGTAATGCCGGTGCCGGCAAGGTCGACAACCGTACCCTTAACGCACTGGTCGCCTACAGCTTGGGTGGCCATGGCGTCGGGCTCGGTTATCAGGGGTTGAGCGGATCAACTGCAATGCCTTACATCGTTGGTACCGATGCGTACTTGACTAACTACATGATGGCAAACGACTTCATGGAGCGCGACGAACGCTCCTGGCAACTGCGCTACACCTACGATTTCGCCGTCTTCGGTGTGCCAGGCCTAACCTTCTCCACGCGCTACACAAAGGCCGATCATGCCAACCCGGCGACCGTGGCGGGTGAAGGCAGGGAATGGGAGCGTGACACCGATATTGGCTATGCGATTCAAAGCGGGACATTGAAAAATGTCGCGGTACTTTGGCGCTATGCAACGCTGCGCTCGAACTACTTGCGTGATATCGATGAAAACAGAATGATCATCAGCTATAACCTGCCACTGTTCTGACCATCAAAACCGTGAGGGAAGGATCGCGGATTTTCAGCTGGGCCGAACGCAGGCACGATCACCATCGGAGAACCTACTCACCACATTGAGTGGTTTGTCGGCTCTTCGTTGACCTTTGCTCCTCTGTTATTGGGTTAGTTTGAGGTTTTTTGCTTCGTGCAGGCGCACCTATCCCTTGGCAGGTGGCCCTTGAGATGTAAATTCATCAGTCGCGCCACGCTTTTCCCTTACCGCCGCCAGAGAACACTTTCTTTTTGACCTGGGACAAGGCAGCCCTGCACAACCCACGCGTGAGCTTCATGCGCGAGCACATGAGTCGACTTATCGAACAGGGCATTTTCACGTTGAGCTGCTGACTTTGGCCTTATTGGGCAGAACGGCGCGCGTCTGCCATTATCCTTTGCCACCCCTTCCTGTGTGCTTATCAACATGATCCAGTTGCAAGACTACTTTCGCAGCCGCGTTTCACAGGCAGCCTATGATCTGTTCGCGGTTTTTTCCCGCTTTGAATACGCGATGAAAAAGGGAGGTTTTCGGCGGCGTGACAGCGCTGATGCGGCATGGACCAAATTCGCTAACGATCTTCCAGCGGATATTTTTCCCCGCTTGCGCGCGGCACCCGAGGTGGCCATTTATTTCGACGCGCCGCCGGATCGATTGGTGGCCGACACTGGTGAAGGCGTCCAATGGTCCGGCACACCCACCACGCCGTCCACATTGCGAGAGTTGCTTGATTGCATAAAAATCGCCCGGAACAATCTATTCCACGGTGATAAACGGCATGACAACCGGAGGGACACTGAACTCATGGCTGCGGCACTGTTCGTGCTCAACCATATTTATGAATCCATTGAGCACGAGCCAAAATTTGATGCCTTCATCTCAGAAATGGAATATGGCCTGTGACCCTGAAGCAATTGATCTCAGACCTCAATCAACGGCATTTACCATTTTTGTCGGTACCTGACGATGTACTTCATCTAAACAACGAAGGCTTTTGCAGCTCGTTTCATTGACGATGCCTTGGCTTACCAAGTGGATACCGCCAACACTACAATGATCCGTTAGCGGTGCTCATTCGGTCGCAAGCGGCCGCTGCGAGAGGCGTTACCTGCAGCCAGTGCCGCAATCTTGTTTTTTTACCGTGCTAACCAACAAGGAAGAGAAAATGGCATTAGCTGAAGACCTGAAAAAATGGGTCGACGAAACCTTCACAGCCGCCTGGGAGGTTCAAGAGACGACTGGGGTTCCTAACCCAGCAGATCTGCGGCTGAACTCAAACCATGCAAAAGATCTGGACTCAGCGACCGTGTTGTATGCAGATCTGGACGGGTCTACAGACATGGTGAACACCAAGAAATGGGAGTTCAGCACCGAAATCTATAAAACCTTCCTCAAATGTGCTTCAGACATAATCAAAAATGAGGGTGGTGTCATCACCGCGTACGATGGCGATCGCGTGATGGGAATCTTCACGGGTGATTATAAAAACACTTCCGCGGCCAAATGCGCTTTAAAGATCAATTTCGCCGTTCAAGACATTATTCAACCCGCCATCTCAAAGGGATGGGCTACAGATTTTGTCTTAAAGCATGTTGTAGGCATCGACACCAGTCAGTTGAAAACAGCACGAATTGGAGTGCGAGGTGACAACGACTTGGTTTGGGTGGGCCGTGCAGCAAATTATGCCGCAAAACTCACTAATCTGGCCAACAAGCCGAGTCGTATTACCGAGGACGTCTATGAAAGGTTGGCATCAGACTTGAAACAAACCAATGGTACGGACATGTGGGTTCGCGAGTATTGGACGGAAATGGGCATTTGGACGTATTCCTCCACCTGGAAATGGAGGGTGTAGATTTATCATCACGCCTGAAGGGCGGAACATGACTTAACAAGCACTACAAAATCGTCTGCCGCCCGCGCCGCGACCATCAACACGACGTTACATTTGTCGCTAAGCCTCAGGTCCCCAGCACCACCCGTCTTGGACTGGTCATCAACCCCTTCATCTTTTCGGCAAAAGGTCGCACGCCCTCCACGCTCGATTCGGTCAGGAATGTACGCCAGAAAGTTTCTGAGCTGAAGAACGCCCCGCCAGCCCACAGACGGCACATTCGACAGCGTGTTGGATCAGAAAAACTCCTGCTCCGCTACCCGCACCCTCGACGGCATTTATCTTTTTTGGATCCCATTGAACTTTTTCGGCACGCCCCCATTTGCTGGAGAGACCCTTAACCCCCGCGGGGCTTGTCGATAAATGTCTACGGAAAAAATGATTGAGCGCTTTGAAGGCGCTGCGGGCCGGCCAGCCCTTGAAGAGGTTTTGCTAGAGCAGAAATTGGTCCTCGGCAATGAAGTGCTGGCCAAACTTCTGGCTGAGGCTGGCTCCTTGATGGAGCTAAAGCAAGATCAGGTTCTCATAGAGCAGGGAGGCCACGATACCGACGTTTTTTTTATCATCACGGGGCAACTCAAAATCAAAGTCCACGATCGGGAAGTGGCAATCCGCGGGCAAGGAGAGCACGTCGGGGAAATGTCGGCATTGGTGGTGACGGCGAAACGTTCAGCGACCGTCGTCGCGACAGAATCTTCGGTCGTATTGAAGGTTTCAGCACCCGACTTTAAAGCCGCAGCAAACGCTTTCCCCCGCATTTGGCAACACGTCACCCGTGAACTGGTTGAACGGCTGCATCAACGCAACGCTTTGGTGCGACCCTCCCACAAATCAGCCCGCGTGTTCATCATCTCGTCCAAAGAGGCGTTGCCGATTGCACGCGAAATCGAACGTCAGCTCGAGCATGACGCGTTCTTTGTCAAAATCTGGACCGAAGGTACGTTTCGCGCGTCGAAGTACACCATTGAAAGTCTGGAAGAACAGCTGGACGAAAGCGATTTTGCGATCGCAATCGCCCAGCCGGATGATGAAGTGACAAGCCGTGGCCAATCGCAGGGCGCGCCACGTGACAATGTGATTTTTGAACTCGGCATGTTCGTCGGTCGACTTGGCCGCATGCGCTCGATTCTGGTGGAGCCCAGGGGCGACGAAGTTCGCCTTCCTTCAGATCTGAAAGGTCTCACCACCATCACCTACCGCCCCGCCGCAGACAAAGAACCAGCCAAGCTGGGGCCTGTCTGCACCTCTTTGCGGGAAATTTTCAACGACCTAGGTCCGCGATAAAACCAATTCATCATCAGCAAATTACTGCCTTGCACCATGCCAGGTTATGCGTCCCTCAGGATAGGAGAGTTCAGTGAGCAAGAGTTGGAGCCACAACCGCGCAGTCGAACATATCGATAAGAAAATTGCTGATGTGAAAGACATCACCGTCAAAGACTACGTCCGCGACATGTCCTTGGAGTCGATCCCGACGAACGTGGCCTACCGGGTCGACGGTGTCCACATGTACGCGGATATCCAGAACCTAGAGGACATGCTCAACATCACGCATGTCGAAGGCACTGACTGCCATAAACGCACGCTACGATTCCTCGATCAGCATTACCGAGCAGTCAAGCGCATTCTCGATCGGGTTGACGCTCGACGGGTAGACTTCCACAGCCAACGGCTACATTCGTTGTTCACCAAACCTTACAACAGCGATACCGATGCCGAACTGAAGCGTGTGCAGCGGGCGGTCGCGACGGCCAAGCTCATGATCGATGTGCTTGCCCAGACAGGTGACGATGATGAGCAAATTCCTGCCGCGAAGCTGCGAATCGGCATTGATACCGGCCTCGCCCTGGCAGTTAATAACGGCCGCAAGGGGAATCGTGAACCGCTATTCCTAGGCGACCCGGCTAATCACGCAGCAAAACTGGCCAGCAACAACAGCGCCAAAGGCATCTACCTTACCAATGCTGCCCGTATGGCAATCGGCTTGACTGAGAAAGACGCGCCCGAAAAAGCTGCGTTGACGAATGAAGAAATCAAGGATTGCCAGGACGCCGCCAAATTGGACGTCACTGCCGACGAAATCGTCGAGGAATGGCGCGAGGACCTGAAGAACAATCCCATTGGCGGCTACCAGTTTACCCGCCAGACACCGCCACTGTGCGACATGGACATCAGCACGCTGACACCCGCCAACTCTAAACGCCAAGAAATGGTGAGCCTTTATGCCGATATCGACGGCTTCACGGCCTATGTCGCGGAACATATCGACGACAACGCCGAGGACGTCGTCCGTACGCTGCATGTAATACGCGCAGAACTCGAGCGTGTGGTTACGTCTGACTTTCAGGGGCGGCGAGTCCGCTTCATTGGTGACTGTGTGCAGGCGCTGTCGTGTGATGGTACTGCCCACACCACGGACGAACAAACAACGATCTCCGAATCAACCCGCTTAGCCGGCGCACTACGCAGCAGCTTCAACCTGGCAATCGAGCGTTTGAATGCAAAGGATTATGAAACGGGTGAACTGGGTCTCGCGATAGGCTTTGACATCGGCCCCATTTCGGTAACCCGCCTGGGCAGGCAAGGAGACCGCGTTCGCTGCGCGATAGGGCGTAAAGTGATCGAATCTGAAAATCGCCAGTGTGCCTGTTCTGGTGTCGAGACGGCGATTGGGCAAGCGGCTTATGACGCCGCGACTGACGCCGTGAAAGATCTGTTTGGCAAGACTCGCAAGATTGCCAACCTGGATTATAACGAGGCCACTGAGGCGCTGGCCGACAAGGGTGATGAGTCAGCCAAACAGGCACGTACGGAAGCGTATGCTGGTGCTCCGGCGATCATTCTCGCGGATAACCGTGAAGTTCGTCCTTACGCGATCACCACTGCCGGCGAGTCAGGTAACTCTTGATCACCGCACTTAATCTGATTGCACAATTCGCCCCCGATTTCGGGGGCGTTTGCACAGTTCACTCAGACTCTTCGGCGCTTCTGGAATTGCCGATCCGCTTGGTCGACGGCAGGGTTTTGCAGTACAAATTGCGCCTTCAACGGAGCGATGAATCGGTTTACGTTCAAGAGGAACAGCCCACTCATCTACCGTCCTTTTGCCCTGAACGCCACATCAACTATGACGGCACGTTCTGTCTGTATTACCCAGCGGCCAGTCGCTTGACCGTGACTGACGAAGTATCGGCTGTGGCTTGGCTGGAAACACTCTACAGATTCCTCAAGCTTCAAGAACGGGCCCGGGTTCAGCGCAAATGGCCCAACAACGAGGTCTGGGCCCATGGGAACGCCGCCCATCACCAGATTCGCGCATCGACGGCTGCTAAAGCCCTAGATGGTGAATTTTCGGCAGCGCTTGAACAGAATCAGATTGCACTGCAACGTCGACGATCGAAAGGTCGGGCCATCCTGGAGATCAGGGTTCGCGGCGTTCACGTCTATAGCGTGTGGGAGTCTTACAGGCGAGTAATCAATCTGAAGCAGCGCTGCTTTTGCGGGACCGCTGGGCTTAGGCGTCCGAAGACATTACGTCGGTGCGGACCGCACGCCAAACAAGCCGTTGAACTGGCTTTTGCGCTACGTGATTGGCAGAGCGAAGAGGATCGCTATTGGCAAAGCATGCAGGATCGGAGCTGCTGTGGCTCCTGCGATAACTGCCCTCTTTTACCAACACCTTGACGAGGTGCTGAAGAGCTTCCAGGTCGGCTATACCCAGAAATCGTGTACTGGGGGTGCTGGTTGGCAACATGGGCGGCCTTCTCCGCAGGGTAACAAACGTATGACTATATTAATGAAAGGAACCACGCTAAATGGCCCCACCGCCAGAGCCGATTTGCCTTTCCAACCCTGATAATGGCAATGTGCCGATGTCCCGACTAAGCGCGATCCCTGCACGAGCCAATACCTCAAGGAGCAACGATGGCATACCGAAATGGTAACTATTGCGCGTTCTATGTGGCTGAGCCCTTCCACGAAAGTTCACTGGCTGCCCATGCCACCAAAGACTTCGTTTACTACAACATGCTGAGGGCTTGGAAGGCCAAAGATCCATCCTTTCCTTTCATCGATTCCCACGCGAAAACCTATAGCGTGAGGGACGGCAGTGATTGGGAAAGAACGTTAAAACCAAGATTGCGCGAACGCCTGCAGTCCTCAAAAAATATTGTATTGTTTTTAAGCAGCGCTACTTTTAGTTCAGTTGCTCTGAATGAGGAAATTGAATACGGGATCGAAAACCAAGGCCTCCCCGTCATTGTTGTTTACCCAGAATTTAAAACAAAAGGGTCTTTACTGCTGAATGGCGTCTTATCTGAGGATGTTAAAAAATTGTGGAACAGGCTTCCGACTTTTAGAAGACTGATGTCCAAGGTGCCGACTTTACACATACCGCTCAACCAAGAAACCATAGTAAGCGCACTGACCAACTCAGACTTTTCGCTTGCTTCCAAGACCCAACCGGATGTCTACCGCTATTCCGCATAACCAATGACACACCCATACAACAAGGAGAATAGCTTGCGCAAGGTTCGTTTTTTTGACAGTCAGTTGATGAAAAACTTTAAGGAACGGATTTCCACCACCAGCACCGTATTGTCCCTCGCATTGATTTTCGTGGAAATCCCTTCACAGATGAAGGCATTGGCGGGCGCTATTTTTATCGGCCTATTAATTGTAGTTTACGTCTGGTTGTGGCACAGAGCGAATCAGCTCAAAAGCGTGGATTTAGACATTGAAGGCAGCAAAGTCACGGTGAAGGCAGGCGACTTATTTTTGGAGCCAGGACTAAAAGTCATTGCATTCAACGAGTACTTTGACACCATCGTCGATGATCGCATCATATCGGCTCACTCCTTAAATGGGGTGTTTATTAACTTACACCTGCCGGGCACGCTTGCCAAACTCGATCACCACCTAGAATCGTACTCTTTTGACCATGACGAACTGGGTGATTTAAACACTGCCAGACGAGTTGGAAAACTGCAAAAATATAAAATTGGCACACTCTGTGTCTACGATGATTTCATACTCACAGCCTTTTCAAAGTTTGATGATCAAAATCGGGCAATGCTGACCATGTCCGAGTACCTGGAGTTTCTGATCAACTTCTGGGATAAAATTAATAAAGTGTACGCTCAACAAAGCGTCTCCACTCCCATTTTCGGGTCAGGCATTACGCGAATCAAAGAGCACAAAAACATCAGTGATGAAGACTTGCTTAAGATCATGTTATGGACATTCCGGATCAGTGAAATGCGATTTAAGTACCCTGCCAAACTGACGATCGTGATCCACCCAGACAAGATCAAGACCATCAATCTTCTGGACATAAAATCGGCGAAAAACGGCTTGTAAATGTGACCGTCAACGGCCGCCGCCTCCTTTGCCAAGCAGTTGAGGATCGGAAATAGGAATTGATGAGCGCCCTTGGCAATGTGAAGGGCGCGCTGTTTCTCAGGCGATGTGAACTCGGCAATCACCAATCACTGTGTTTGCCTGCGCTCGAGCCAGCCTCCTTGGACTCACCCTGCGCACTTCGGCGACCAGATGCGCGCTGACGCTTCTCGCCTTCCATACGTATGATTTGTATAGGACTGGGCCTGACGTCTTCCAGCAGCGAACTCAAGCGCTCCAACTCGCCGAGGGCGCGCAAAACCGCGATCAGGTTGTTCAACCACGGCTTTATACCCTGGTCCGGATCATTGCCTTAAAAAGTGATTTCTACCCAGCGCCGCTTTACCCGGGGTCAGGCCCGGCGAGGTCATCCCCCCGTTGGAAAATGGATTTGCCGTGTTTGCCATGGCTCAAGCGGATAAAAGTGTCATATTCACCGTTCGTACACAGGAGAATGGCGCCGAGCCAAGGCAGATCGGCGAACCGATTCCCTCTCCAAAGCAGCTAATCACACCGCTGCTCGAGCGCCTGCACCCAACAGCGGCGACGCGGCCCTCGGCGGACTAACCCAGTAAGCCATCCCCCTTAACGAGTTGGGGTGCATCTCGGAACAGGTGCACCCTAAATATCACTAACGATGCCAGGCATCTTCTGCCTTCAAAAAATCCACGACGTACTGACGCTGCTCGGCAAGAGTCGGGCGGGTCAGTGCCCAGCCGAGATGAGCGCTGACAAAGTCACCTTGCGCATCATCACAGTAGTACGCGGTCTGCGCTTTACCCAAGGTATAAAGGTTAATCAGCCGAGCCCGCGCAGGCGGCTTCAATAGATCAAACACTGCGATATTGGAGCTGTTGGAAAAGACCAAGGCCTTGTGCGGACTGATGGCAATGATGAACAACAACTTCTTCAAGTAATCGCCCCAGCGGGAGGTCGGATAATCCGAGCAGAGCAAGCTCAAGCGCTCATGGCTATACTCGCGCAGGTTCGCCTGGACCAAGCCGTCCGAAAACGGTTGCTCAAGCAAGGGTAGGATCTCGTTTTGGGTGAGCAAGACCAACGAAACCACGCCGAGCGAGTCGCTTGCCTGAAAATAATGGATGACCTCATCAATCGACTCCTGCGAGAAGCGCCGTTCGGCTTTCATTCTCTGGCGCAAGAGGTCCAGTTCCGAACGAACATCCATGAGCACCGCAGGGTGTCGAGCCTCCAGTAACGTCAAGGTATTCGCCAGCTGTCGGCGATCAGACAACCCCCAATCCTGGACGAGACTTCCCCGTGCCTTTTCGATGATCTTGTGACCGGTCTCATCAATCAGCGGAGTGATGTGGCTGGTTTCGACCTCAAAGCCGCCATCGGGAAAGTCGATACGATACAGATCTTCGATAGAAGCCGTGTATTTGATGGAGACCGGCTTGATCTCCATTACCCCGCTGTGAAGTAAGCGACGATAACGGAAAACTTTTCCACTCGCATGCTGCCAAGCTTTCAGGAAATGCTGAGGGATGAAATGGTGATTGCGTGGGGGATTCGACATGCCGTGAAACGCTCCAAGTGTCTAAATCCGATGCAAGACTCTCGACGCTAATATACTTCGCCTCGCCTCAGCCAACGAGAGCGAAAACGTTCATCTCGGGTGGACGGATATTAGGCAGGGCACTGCTTACCGATGTCACTTTCCGAACGGGACGTTGCTGTCGATGGACCGCCATGCCGGCTGCGCCCCCAGCCAACCGACATAATCCATCAGCACTTAGCGTCGCCATTTGCCAAAAGGTGCGGTCGTGTCGATATAGCGCATCGCTGAATGAACGTCTCGCCAACCGACATAATCCATCAAGGCCTTAGCCCCCCACTCGTTACGATTGGCCCAGGTAGCAAAACCGCGGCGCAGCGAATGCCCACTGTAACCTTCCCCATCCAGGCCATTGCGGGCAAAAGCCATACGTAAAAGCCGCGACATACTGTTCGCATTCAGTCCCTCTGCACTGACATGCCCCCAACGGTCAATGGCCCGGAACACTGGTCCTTGCTGCAGACCGCTGGCCGCCAACCAGGCCTCGTACGCCGCCACCGGACACAGACGCTTCAGCGCGGGCACCATGACTGTCCGTCCTTGATGATCACGATCGGTTTTGTCACTGACGAGGAAGATTTCCAAGCTTGCTCCCGTTTCGACTTTGATGTGCTCGACGCGTAGCTGGCACAGATCGTCGCTGCGAAACGCTCGCCAAAAACCGAGCAAGATGAGCGCCTGGTCCCGACAGGCGCGCAGTCGTTCTGCGGCAACAGTGGAGCTGGCCTGCTCATGTAACCCGGTGATGCACTCCTCCAGCGCCTGCAGTTGCAGCGCCTCTGCCCGTTTTACCGGCTGGGGATGCTCGGCGCGAATCCCGCGCAGCACATCACGCACCCGCGGCTCTTTGGTCGGATCCACAAATCCATGGCGCTTATGCCACTGAGCCAGGGCGGCCAAGTGAGTATGCAGGGTAGAACTGGATAGCTGCTCAGCATAGGTAGCCAGATAGCGCGCGACACTTTCGCTGGAAGCGGGCAATAGCCCCTGCCATGTCCCTTCAAAATGCTCAAGCGCACTGAGGTAGCGACGTTGCGTACTCGCCCGTCGCGCCGCCTTCAAGTACCGATCCACTGGGGCCGTCACGCCACACATCCTCCTCGCATACCACTAATAAGCCGAATATTTCCCAAAAAACCCTCTCACGTTTGAGAATCTTGGTTTCTCACACCTGTTGAATCGCTCACTTCAAGGCTAAATTGGCTAGATTGTGCAGCTGTAATAACGTAGGCCGTAGCGCAGTACGAAATCGTCAGCCGGGTGACGCCCCAGTCACCGAACGGCGCGTCGGCCTCCACGTAGCGCAGGGCGCTGTGCACGTCACGCCAGCCGACGTACTCCATCAGGGCTTTCGGGCTCCATTGATTACGGCTGGCCCAGGTCGCAAAGCCGCGGCGTAACGAATGGGAGGGCTATATTTTCAGGGATCAAATCGCAGTACCAGCGAGACGCCAGGTTCAATTGGAGCCCGTATAAAACTGCTTTTTCGAGACGTAAGAGGTTAGCAACAATCGGTCGGTACCTGACGAGTTTGCCAGAATGCTCTTTATAATAACTGCAGCCATTCCAAATGGGCCCCACCATGATTGCTAGCGTTATGCGCAAAGATGCTTACCGTGATTATCGAGTTCGGCTGGAGCTTATCCTTCATATTCCCACCAACGCGTCAGAGCAGGATATCCACGAGCTCATTGAGGCTGGCTTCTTGGCTGATAGCGTCATAGTTCTCTGCGATACAGGCTTGATCGGTCCATCAGAGCGCAATCAGATTACTCCGCTCAGAACCCTCAAAACTCGGTTGGCAACACGTCAGCGGCTCACGGTGCACGAGAGTGATCGGGTGTTCCGATTTGCGCACATCATCGCCATAGCCGTGACACTCTTCGGGAGTGACGAGAAGGCGAAGCGTTGGCTCTCTAAACCCAAGGATCGTTTCTTGGGAAAGGCCCCATTTGCGATGCTCTCTACACTCCAGGGCACTCGTCTAGTTGAGGAGATGCTGATTCAGGTAGCGGAAGGCATTGCATTTTGATCCCGTATACGACGTAAAAAGCATCATTCGTCAGCGCTATTCGCATGGGGTAGTGAAGGGCTTTCTCGCTTGTCTCGAGAGAAGAGTCGCGGCAATTCGACGCCCGAGTTTTCGGCGCGCATGAAAGCATCATCGGCTGGATAGCCGACGCCTCCAGTTCGGACATTTACATGTGGTCTAAAGCGAAAACGCCGAATGGGTTCAAATGTTCGCCGAAGACGCGCCTGTCCTGAAGAGCACAACCGCTAGCGAGGATGGACATTCAATTCGAGAGATTTACAGTCTGGCGCTTGCGGACTGTGCGCGGTTGAAGAGGACAAACGTAAGCGGTTGCCACTGCTTGAATGACTCGGGCAACGGATCAGTTGCAGGTTTCCGTGAAAATACGATCCCATTCACGGGCTAGCAAGCTGCGGCACGCCGACACTGAACCACCGAAGCAGCGTTGTGAGACCGTTTGCATATTGGCCTCAGTAGCGTATGCAATCGTTTGCCCTCGCTCATCGAATAAAACGCCGCCTGCTCCTCTCAAGAGTGCATGGCCCGCGACAACGTCATGCGCGGATACCGGATAGAGCGAAACACCGCAAACACCCTCCCCGGCGGCGACTTTGGCGAGCCGATAGGCAATGGAAGGCATGGCCACAAAGGTGCTGGGTTGGCAGAGCTCGCTGTTGAGTGCAGGTTTACTGATCGCCGCCGCACTGACCATCACGAACTCGTCGCTCGACAACGTTTTGGCAGTAAGCCGTGTTTTGACCGGCCGTCCATTGCGGCTCACCTCGGCCATGCCTTCTGCCCAGGCAATGCAATCAGGCACGCCTTCAACGGTGACGGGAGCATGCACCACACCTAATACCGGCGTTTGCATGTACAACAGACCGATGGAAAGGGCTGAGCCCTTGAGCCCCTTAAGAAAGTCCGCGGTCCCGTCGTTTGGGTCAACGACCCAGCACCATGGATGGCCGGTCAGACGATGTCCGGTTTCCTCTCCCCAAAAGTCGCAAGGAAGAAGCTTCAGCAGGTGTTGATGTAATAGCTGTTCGATTTCTACGTCGACGGCGGCCTTGTCACCCTGACCCCGTGGTCCGTCCATTCTCACCCACTCGGCAATCAGCAGTTGGCCGGCGCGAACAACGACCTCGATGGTCTGGGTGAGTAGCTGTTCAAGGTCAGGGTTTTGCACGAGATGGGATGCCCTATGGTTGAGTGGGGGGAAAGCGATGCTCCTCACCCGTCAGCCGCCCAATTGGCTGTCGGCCAGACGGGCAACGCCGCCTATCAAAATCGGTGTGTGCCCTTCTTGGCTCTTGTCCTCAAGATTCGATGGGCATTCCCTCAAAACTACACCTGCAAGACTGTTGATAGTTGATGAACTTACGCACAGCGGAGGGGGGGCGCTGCCCCGAGACGCAGCCCGTTGGTGGGTTAAGGATTGTCGAGTCACTTTTTCATGTACGCCCTTGTGCTTCGACCTGTACCAGCAAGCAAGCCGCTTGCCCCTGCTGGGTGATGACGAACGTATGCCCTTGCGCAACTAACACCAGCAACCGACGCATCCGACGGCGAGCCTGGCTTTTGCTGTAGGTGATGCGCATGGCCGATACCCCTGACTAGATCTCGATATAGATTAGCCTTTTCACTCCATGCTGCGACCTGAGTACACCGACGGCACGGCCCAACACGAGCCCTCCCAATTTGAGGACTGATAACGCCTAAAATTCTAGGCGTTACAGGGGTAAATCTGGCGTTGCGCCTAAAATCCTAGGCATTAGCTCAATGCAGTGGTTGGTCGCACGATGGCCGGGCTTCCGCGCAGACTGCTGGAAAACCCGCATTGGTTTCGTACGAGGGTGGCGCTGAAACGAACCTTCGCGTTGGGTGGAGTTTCGCCGAAAGCACGGAGGTCGAAACCACTACACCTTTCACTTGTTATCTCACATCTTTTTCCGACCGCGCTTCTGCAACTACAAGGCTTACCGACCTACGAGTAACAGACGTAAGACTCAAGGACTTCACATTTTTTCGCGCGCCTCCCAAGCGTATAAAATGCCGCATGGCCACGCCACACAATAGCTCCCGGCAAGCCCAACGCCGTCGAAACACCCTCCCCTTGCGAGTCGACCATCATGCGCCTGCGAAGTGGCCAATAGGCAAGTGTCCGAGCCACAGGGTGTAAGGATGGCGTAGGCAGCCTGGACTAACGGGCCGCCAGATCAGCTCGACCGCGACAGCAGACGGAGACGCCTAGATCGATAACAGCGACGTCAGTCGGATGGAGACCAAAAGACCGTCGGTGGGCGCGACCGAAGCAGTAACATCCATAGACGGTTTCCCGGCGAAGAGAACGAGCGATCGCTGAAGGCTCAGCTCGTTGGCCTGGGTGATTCCCTCGTGCGCACCAGCGCTGGCGGCGTCAGCGGTAGGGGCAGACCGACCTCACACCGGCTGACGACAGGATCCGAGTGCCGCCACCCACTGATTCCCCGCTTCGGCCTTGGTCGACATTGCCTCAGCGCAAATGCACCTTGCACGACAAACCGCCTATCGTTCAATAGGTGGGCAAGCCTCAACGCCGCTCTTGAAGGAGGCAGCATGTCAGCAAAGAAAATCGAGGTCCGCCGCGGATCAGACGGCTACACGCCGGCGTCTGAACAGCCGGACGGGATCCAGCTCCACATTGAGCTGCCGGCAATGAGCGGGCACACAGCAGACGTCTACCTCGATTGCCTCGAGGTCTTGAACCGTGTGTTTCTCGGTGCCCTGCCCCAGGCAGCGGCCGATACAGAGGTGCCTGCCTCAAGCCTCAGCGCGCCCCGCACGCTGAACCCGCGCACCTTATTCAGGGAGGCGGTCATGCTGGCAGAGGCGCGGCAGTTGATCCTGCAAGACGGCGACTGGGTGACCGCGGCGGGCTTGTCCCAACTCACCGGGCTCGAACCTGCAGCGCTCGCCGCCGGCCTCCGGGCGTGGCTGCGCGACGGCCGTCTCATCAGCGTGAACGACCGGAGCCAGGAGTACTTTCCAGCGTTCGCGTTTGGCGACGCAACGGAACCGCGGCCCATCGCCGAATTCGCCGCAGTGGTCAAAGTGCTGCGCGAAAAAAAGGACGGCTGGGGCATGGCGTTCTGGTTCGCCTCGAGCAATCACTTCTTGGCCGGCAATCGCCCCCAAGACCTGCTGCGATCGTCACCGCAGCGCGTGCGCCGCGCGGCGGAAGAAGAGGTGGCGGGGATACTGCTTGGCTAGTCCGGAGGTCGCTTGGGCGGCAAGCCGGTGTGTGACGGCGGCCGGGTAAACCCATCTGCTGGTGAAACAGCCTTGCCTGCAGTGACAGGACGGTGGATTCCCGCCAGCAATCCGACCGGTTCCAAGTCTCTACCCGCCGACAGGGCGGCGTCCAAGAATCGATTCGCACACGCCGAGCGCGCCCTGAGCGCCGCCTGCGCCGCGGCCTTGAAATGCTCAGCGACCTGCCATTTTGTCGTTTTGACTTTGCGCTTACCTTTCATCACGACTCTCGAAGTGAATCACAAACGTCTACTCCCGACAGGCCTTGAGACATGAGCGGACAGCCTTGGGACTCCGCCCGAACCCACGCTCATTGCTCCAAAGGTGCCACTCACGTTGATCAGGGTGGGCCACGCGTCTCCTAGACGTACCGTCAACCATGGCTCTCGCCCAAAAAACGCTCCGGGGTTTGAGAATCTTGCTTTCTCAAACCTGTTGAATCGCTGACTTCACCTGTCGAATAACCACGTTATACAGCCGTACGAACGTAGTTTGTAGCGCACGGTGAAATCGTCGCCACGCAGTCATTTCAACTCGGAGAACTTGTTGCGCCACCATTACCGAAGGCCCCGCCAAGATCGATATAACGTATGCCGATACGCACACTACGCCAGTCGACGTGATCCATCAGGCCCATCCAGCAGAGCTTCGCCAGCGAGCGTTTTACGGTGATGCAACCACCTCAACTGCTAACGGCGCAGGTCTCCAAAGGGAGCGGTGGTATCAATGTATCGCATGGCCGACTTCACATCCCGCCAGCCGACATAGTCCATCAGTTGCTTGGTGGTCCAGTTGTCGTTGTTCGCCCAGGTCGCAAATCCACGGCGCAATGAATGCCCGGTATAGGCATCACCATCCAGACCACTGCAAGCAAACGCCTCCCGCAGCACATAGGTCACGCCATCGGGCTTGAGCCCTTGGGTACTGATTTGCCCCCACTGATTGATGGGACGAAATACCGGTCCCTCCTGCAGTTCGCTGATCGAAAGCCAGTCCTCGTAGGCCTGCACCGGACACAAAAGCTTCAATGCCGGCAACAGAACCACCTGCCCGCGAAATTCTCGATCAGTCTTGCTGCTACCCAGAAACACCTCCAGCTGTTTCCCCCGGCATAACGTAGTGTGCTCCACCCGCAGTCGACACAGCTCGTCGGCGCGAAATGCCCGCCAAAAGCCCATCAGAATCAGCGCCTGATCACGGTAGGCCCGCAGGCGTGCCACCGGGTGATCACTGGCGATCTGTTGCTGCAGGCCTGCGACACAGCGTTCCAGCGCTATCAACGACAGAGGCTCGGCCTGTTTGACCAGTCGTGGGTGTTGCGCGCGGATGTTGCGCAGAACCTGGCGTACCTTTGCGCTTTTGGTGGGATCGTCAAAGCCGTGACTGTGATGCCACTGCGCGAGCGCGGCCAAGTGCAGGCCCAGCGTGCTGCTGGACAGGATTTCGGCATGTTCAGCCAGATACCGCACCACCGTGTCGCCGGACGCTGGCAAGCAACCACCCCAACCCTGCTCGAAATACCTCAGCACGCCCTGATAGCGCCGCTGGGTGCTTTCACGCTGAACGGGCCTTAAATAACGATCCGCCGGGCCTGTCATGGGATTCCCCTCCTCGCGTACCTCGAAAAAGCCCCACCGTGAAAAAGTGCCGCATAACTCTGGAGAAATCAGCATTCTCCAGAGCTACTTCGTCGCCCCGCCCGTTGCATTCCAGGCATTTGTACACCTGTACTTCCATACTGCGTAAAACACTACGAAATCGTAGGAGACTGGCCATGGCACGCGGCGGTATCAATAAGGCAGTGGTGCAGATCGCACGCAACGCCCTGCTCGCCCGCGGCCTGCACCCCAGCATCGACGCCGTACGCGTGGAGTTGGGCAATACCGGCTCGAAGACCACCATCCAGCGCTATCTCAAGGAGCTTGGAGAGGCCGAGGTACCGGCGCCGGAGATGCCGCTGGATGAAGAGATCAGTCGCTATATTGGCAGTCTAGCCGGGCGCGTCCAACAGCGAGCCGAAGAGGCGCTGGCGGCCGAGCGAGCGGCCTTCGACCGCCAGCAACTGGCGGCCCGGCAACAACGGGAAGTGGAAGCGGCCCATCTGGAGCATCTGCAACAGGCCCACGCCGCCCTAGGGCAAGCCCGACAGGCAGGCCTGATCCATGAGCAGAGCCTAAGCGGCCAGTTACAGGCGTGTGAGCTGGAACGCCAGCGGTTGCAGGAGGCCCATGAGCAACAGCTGCGCCTGCTGGAAGACCGGGCGGCGCAGATCGTTTCCCTGGAGGGTAAACACCGCCTGACTCAGGAGGCCCTGGATCACTATCGGGAACAGCACCTGCTCCAGCGTGAACAGGAAATCCAACGTCACGATCAGCAACTCCAGCACTTGCAGCGTGAGGCACGGACAAACCGCGACCAATTGCTCAGCAAACAGGAAGAATTAAGCCAGCTGTACCGTGATCTGGAGCGGATGAGCGGCGAACAGCTGCGCCAGCATCAGGAGACGCGCCGCCTGGAGCAGGCCCTGCAATCGGCCGAGGAGCAGGTGCAGGCCGCCGACCTCGAACATCAGAGCGATCTGCGGCAGCTGCAGGTCATCGCCCACGAGCTGACGGCCTTGCGCGAGAAGACCAAACAGCAGTTGCTCAAACTGCGGCAGACCCAGCGCGAGCTGCGGGCCAGGGCACTCCACATCAGTCAGCTACAAACGCTGGTAGAGCGTTTAACTCGATCTGCGCCGACTAGCCCCGATTGACCGCGGGCCCGACCATTGGCATCCCGCCTTCCGCCGCGCCGGCCCAAAGGTACTGGCGCCCAGGTACCTGCGAGCGGTCATCGATAGAGCGCCCGCAGCGCGACCGCCCGATCAAGCAGCCCTCTTCTCGCTTGCCCTTCGGCGCCGGCGTTTACCGTCCGCAGGTATTCCTTTAAGGCTGATTTGCAGCGGTGGAGACAAGTACCGCAGTTCCTTAGAGGTCAGCACCCGCCGGTTCCAATCGGCATCCCAGTACAAGCCGTAGCCGCATCTCACCGCCTCAAACCCTTCGGGATCAGCGCAGAAATAACCTAGCTCAAGTTCACCTTCGATGTGCACCCGTTTCATCAACCAGCGCGGAAGCCCGCGAAACAGGCGAACGTCGTTTGCAAATTTCTCGGTACTGACCGTCCACCCCGCCATCGATGGCAAGTGCCCCTCACGGAAATGATAATCCAGCAGCGGATACAGCCATTTTGTGGCGCCGGCGAATTCGCGCTGTACACAGATCAGATGGAGATAGACGATGAAGCGCGCCTGCACAAACTCGCGTGCCCAGCGGTATTTGTCCAGGCCACCGGCCAGAATCACCAACCAGAATCCCAGATCCTGCCAATAGGCAGCCGTGATGCGCCGCTGCAAGCGGGGGCGTTGCAGTCCGTGCAGCGGCTTGCCATGCAGTCTGAGCTGCATCACCAATGTCTTGCCATGATCGCTCGACACTTCTAGCAAGTGCAGAACCGCCCAGAGGGGGTTGTTCAACACCTCCTGCAGTGCCGGAAATTCGTTGATCAAGGCAGAGCGCAACTCTCCTTTTGGCAAAACCCCGCAGAGATAATTCCTCCACTTACCCGGTTCCCCACCGTCAGGTCCGATCAATCCCAGCCGCGCCTCGAAGGCTACACCCCAGCACACCAGCGCAGCGGGGGTCCTACTGATACCAGCCAGGAAAATGAGTTGATTGATAAAAACAGTCGCCCTGAGTTGATGGGCGAGGCGATGTACGGGGCTGGTCACTTCGACCGTCCTCCGCGCGTTAAAATTATCTAACAGCATAGCTTGCACCGCATAAAAAAAATTTGATGCTGTCAAGGTAGTGGCAAGGATACACAAAACGTAAAGACGGCCAGAAAAGGCTAACCATTGGACAGAATCGGCGTAAACGAACAAAAACCTACGCCAAGATGGCGAATTTCACCGCGTTGTTGGGGTTATATTTTTTAAAATTTTTCGCCAAAACGCCATTTCTTACCGGAAACAGGGGGCGAATAATCTCCGCACAACCCGATCTGGTTGCCACTTCCAGCGCTAAACAATGGGAGAAGAACATGATTGATGTGACGGTAAAGGCGGTAATTTCTCCCAGGTCTGTGAGTTTGGGCAGCAATTGCAGCAACGCGTTGAATGGCTCGCACTCGGGAAGCGGAGACGACTGCCAGTCATCCCCACCACCATCGCGCGCGCCCTTCATCCTGTATCCAGAGCAACTCGTTCCGTCCCGACCAATGATGGCACCTCAAGTTCGTAAACGAACATGGCGGTGCACCGCGCCTGCAGGGTGTGCAGCGTCGCCTGGTACCCGGCCCTGATCGGCGTGCTGGAGCTGATCCTGAACGGCCGCTTCACGGCACGCCCCGCGGGAGTGCAGCGGGACACAACGGCGACGGCTGCGCTTTGATCAGCCGAGAGCATGAGTAGGTTCTTTTATTTAAGGAGTCTTCGCATCATGAGCGTAAATACCACGGGTAAACACAGCCCATCTGCCACCATTCTGATCGAGACCCGGCAGATCACTTCAAACCTAGAAAAAGCAAACGGCCAACCTGGGCTGCGCTGTTTCATCTCGACGGCATGGGATCTGCTACACGACTGTCCGATCGACCAACGCGTCTCTTATGATGGAACGCTGGCCAAGGCGACGATCAGGTCGCCGGAAATGCTGTCGAAGTCCTCTACCGATGCCACCGGCCGTTCGAGCCAGTGCCATCTCAAGCGCTGGTATGGGTACCACGGTATCCCCTACGAAGTGTGTGTTATTCACAATGGTCGCGTCTGGTTGCGGCCCATTGGAACAAGGCGACTCGCGGCCAACGTCGGCTCATATGCTGCTCGTCCTTCTAAGCAGGATCTGGAGCGCCAGACCACGGCTTCAGCCTACGTGCGCGTACAGCCGGTCAAAGGCCAGCGTCTGCGCAAATCTCGGGCGTCCTTTGCGCAGCAACCATCCGAAATTCAACGCCTGGTTGGCTATTATTTCGAGTCCAAGTACTGCGTAGCAGGTGGGACGAAGTCTGAATTGGCCCGGCGGATGCAGGCAGAAATTCAGGCGATGAACCTCTCTCGCCCTAGCGATCAGCAGTTGAATATTCCGCCTCTCAAAACATTGTGCTTGTTCATGGACGAGTACTACTTTTTTGCGATGTCCAACGGGCGCACTGCCAAGCAAACGATCGTCAAGCTGCTCGCTGGCGTAAGCAGCAAGCCTTTTGATCGGCAGGCAAACCAAACGGGAGAGCAGTCGCCGCCCGAGCTTGATGAGTAGCGCCACACAAACTGCGCAATCCTTGCGGCTGGGCTCCATGTGGGCAGGTAGGTGCACTGGAAGGTCGGGTTCAAACAAAACGACTGGCCTGTGATGTGCGCTGTGCTCATCGAATGTCAGGCAATGTTTTTGGCGAAATGGGACAAACGCAGCTCCGTGTCAGAGGTCCCGCCGTTTAAACGGCCATCCCGCCATCTGTTGCTTGCGGCTGTGAGGACAGAAATGAGGACAAGCGCCATTCACTGCGCTTGTCCTGTTTCTTTCTGAGTTGCGTTGACCGAAATGGCAACGAAACCAGGCGATAGGTTTTCCCTCGGCGAGGACCAAACGATGAAGACCGAACTGTTCTTTCGACAACCCGAGTCTGTCCGCGACGTGGAGGTGCGTCTAATCAAACCACGGCGCTGCGGATCGCCCTTTCAGCAATTGGTGGTGTTCCAGTCAAGGAAAAATGGCAACCATTTACGGATGTCGCCCACCCTGCTGGATTTCTGCCTAATGCTGGAACGCAGACGCGACATCCGCTACTACCAGCCAACCCCATACACGTTGATTCAGCCCAGCCGGGCATTTCGGTACACCCCTGCCGTATGTGCCTATGGCGATGATTTGGGGCTGGTTTTTTTCGAAACCGCCAGGTTTATGTCCGACGGCTGTGAAGACCAGCTCGTTCGTCATGAAGACTGGTTCGGGGAGATGGGCTATCTCTTCTGCCCCTGTCAGCCGTATACGAACATCAGCTACTGCGAACTGCTTCAATGGCGCTACCTCTACAGCTATTCCTTCAGCTTCAAGGCACAAGGCTCCAGCCTCGCGCTGGATCTCCTTAAGCATCACAACAGCTGCACGGTCCAGGAACTCTTGGACGCCGGTGCTGATTTCAGCGACATTGCCTACCAACTCTTCTACGGAGGAGCAACCGCCGACCTGCGTCTTCCCATCACTCGCACGTCAGCCATCGCGTTAACGAGTGCACGGTCATGAACAACGAAGCAGATGGCCTCGAACTGATTGTCGGTGAGGAGTACCGCTACAACGGGCATGTCTACGTGATCGCGAACGTGTCCTGCGGAGTCGTTGAACTGCACAGCAGCACGCAACCATCGAACATGCGCCTGCAGAAGCTCGAGCGCCTTGAGCAAGCGGCGAAACGCCAACGGTTTGTACAGGTGCGTGAAGCTCCGTTTTCTGGCCGATACCACCAGATCGTGGCAGCCCTCAATCAGGACAGTCGTGCGGCATTTGATCGCCGCATTGCATATGTGCGAGCCGCCGTCGAACGATTCAATAGCCGGTTGCCAAGGCAAGCCTGCAAAGCACTGATCGCCGAGGTGCAAGACATCATCGGTGACACCAGCCCGCCGTGCTTCAACACACTACGCAACTGGGTGCACCGCTACCTGGAACGCAATGAATCGGTGACCGCATTGATTCCCTTGAAAAAGCTACACAAGGATCAATGGGAGCGACTGCCGGAGATCACTCGAGAAACGATCGAGGAGTGCCTGGACAAGTACTACTACATGGAGGAACCCGAATCGGTCAGTGACATTATTGGGGCGATCCAGTCCGCGCTGGAAACATACAACGCGCTTCGACCGCCGACTGACCAGCTCATCATCCCGTCCGACAGCACCCTCCGTCGACGGATCAAGGAAAATGGTGAGTTCCGCCGTCTGCTGAAACAAAAAGGCGCCCAGGAAGCAATCAAGGCCAGCCGATGGAGCGTGAAGCTCAGGCGTCAATATCGCCTCCTGCAGCGAATTGAAGGGGATACTCATTCTCTGGATATCGAACTGGTCAATGAGCATGGGGACACCATCGGCAAAGCTGCGCTTACCGTCTTGCTGGACGTCGCGTCTCGGCGTGTGATTGGTTGGGACATCTCGATCAACCCCCCCTCGGCACAGAAAACGATCCGCGCACTCAAGGACTCCCTCCACCGGGTGGGTGTCGGCGAAGAATACCGGCTGGACAATGGCTCAGAGAACACCAAAAAAGATGCGCTTGATGGTCTCTTCCCCTTGCTCGGGCCCAATATCACATACTGCCGGGTTCGGCGCCCCAACGAAAAACCTTACGTAGAGCGTTGGTTCAAAACGCTGACGACTGGGCTCACACACAGGCTGCGCGGTACCACCTTCTCCTGCCCCGAGGAGCGCGGCGATTATCCTTCAGAGAAAAAGGCGATCTACACCCTTGAGGTCATTAAGAAACGCTTCGAGGATTGGCTGGAAAATGTCTATCACAAGCGTCGGCATCGCGGGATTGGCACGTCGCCAAACAAAATGTGGGCCAAGCTAGCAAAGCAGCAACCGCCCTTGCGGCTGATCGCTTCCGAGGACATGTCCCGCCTCTTCTTGAGCCAAACAAGCTCCAAACTCGTCGAAGGCAGAGTCCGTTTCAAAAACCTTCAATGGAGCTGCGGTGAGCTGAAAAACCTCCACGATCTGGGTACCAAGGACCAGCTTCTCACCATTTTTTACGACGCAAGCGACCTCGGGGAAGTGGTGGTTACCCACCCCGATTACCCCGAAAAAGAGTTCCGCGCCAAAGGCTGTGAAATGAGTTATCAGGACGGTCTCACCCTAGACCTGCATCTGCTGTTAAACGCCGCTCAAAATAAGGAAGCTAAGGGACTCGACTTCAAAGAGGCACGCGACCACAGAACTCGCATCATGCAGGAGCGCTACGACTACGAACACAAACGAGGGCGCCGTAAAGCTGCACAAACGGACGAAAAAATTGGTCAGGCATGCCCTGCGTCAGAGACCACTCGCACTGCTCCGTCCATTGGACATCACCGCCCGACCACCGATAACGAGAAGTTCTTTGGTATGTACGCCGCGCCCGCTGTAGGCGACGTCTCGGAGGTTATGAAAAATGATTGATATTAGCAAGCAACTAGAGACTTTCGAGGCTCAGATCATCAACTACAAGGCCTATAACCTTGCCTACATGACTGTCATGCGATCTATTCAAGCCACGCAAATGCGAGGTATCCCGTCTTGCGTAGTACTTGTAGGAGAGTCTGGATGTGGAAAGAGCACATTGGCGCACCAAATCATGTCAACTTACCCCTCGCAGAGTACGGGGGAAGATGATCGCGGGATATGGAATAGTCGACCTACAATGTACTGTGGGCTTCCTACCAAAGCGACGATCAAATCCTTCGCCAAAGCTCTCTTGCAATCACTGGAATTTGAAGCATATTCCGGGGATGCATTTGAACTGACTCAACGCGCTCTCCGACAGATTTTACTACAGAAGGTGGAAGTGGCATTTTTAGATGAGTTTCAAATGCTTGCAGACAAAAAAGCAGAACAGGCATGTACTGATGTGATGAACTGTGTCGCACGACTTGTAGATCGTACCGGCATCCCGTTCGTCATACTTGGCACGCCAGACATTGAAGGTTTTTTTTACAAAAAAGGCATACTTCGGCGTCGATTTCCTTTTTTTGCCCGCCTCGACCCCCTCCAACTCGAACTTACAGATCAAAATTCTGACTTTCAAATTGTGTTGCGTGGACTTGATAAAAAAATGTATGAAATCGGGCAATTGGAGAAAGGCGTCCATTTGCATGAGCCTGAAATTGCGCTTCCATTATTTGTTGCATCCGGAGGAATATTGGAAGATATAAGGCTGCATTTGTCGAATGCGTTTTCCTTCTCACTGTATCGAGGAGACGCAATCTTACGGCGTGAAGATTTTACATATGCTTTTGAAATCACACGGCATGACAACTGTATTTTGCCGGCGGGGAATCCTTTTGAGGTCACTAAAAATATCCTGGTCGAAATAACGAGCGGCGACAAATGAAAATTTCCTACCTTTCCTTCATACCTTTTCCTTTACCCGACGAGAGCCCCATTAGCGCCATTCAGCGTACCGCCAAGGAAAACGGGTTCAAACATTGCCGTGCTCTACTGTCCTACCTAAATAAAGCGACACACCAATCACCTTACGGTAATATTTTGCTGGCCAACTCGGTAATATCTAGGACGCTTCAATCCTTCGCGCCGGAATATGCCGAGCAGATTAGTGCCAACTTTTACTCACCAATACACCCACTTATCAAGCATTCAAACGCGATAATCAATGGAATAGAGATTCGATATTCAAACTTAAGGTTCGAAGGTTCTGCACTCTGTACTCAATGCTGGAAGGAGGGGTATGAAAAATTCCCAAAGGACATAAAGCTATTCTCAGGCTGTCCTTTCCACAATTGTGCTTTCTTATTTAACTGCCCATCGTGCGGCAACAGAATAAAATGGAAAATTCAGCTCTCAGACGTTTGCAAATGCGGCGAACGCTTGATTAGCCCGAAATTGTCAAACTCGGAAAATAGCCTAAACAAATATTTACTTAAAATATTTCAACTAGGTGACACCGAGCAAGTAGTTACCATTCAACGAATTCTTACATATTTGGAGCTTGAAACCTCCACTTGCGACGATAATGTGAAACGCGCTCGGCGCGCTTTAGCGATAGCGCTTAGCCAAGGAGACGTGGAAAACATAATAAATTCAATCCATAGTTGCCTACCGAGCAGTACTGCAGAAGAAATTGATTTTATCTTGTTTTTTATAAAAGCCGAACTCAGCGAGACTATCGCAGCTACACTCCGCCAGCAATTACTTTTGACAACAATGGAGCAGAAAGCTTCTGTAGCGGAAATTACACTAACCATAAAAAATCTAATAAAGTATATAGGGATCTCAGCAAGGGCTTGGTATCCATTAAAACACCAGTATTGTTTATTTAAAGGAAATGGTCGAGCAGCAAAAATCAACCTCAAAGAGGCAATACAGTTGAAGAAAACCGTAACTGCCGATCTACAACCTCGAGACGACCTTGGTCAGAAGACCTTAGATTTACGTCGCAAACACGTTTTATCAATCAGCGCTGTTAAATACATGACTGATATCCCGGAACAGTCGATTAAAATATTGGCGCTAAACACGAACCTTTTGGGTCTAAAAAAGCGCTACATCCGGCAAATACAACAAGGTTCAGAATTGCTATTTGGCCGAGCCAGGATTGATGCTTTTAACCAGCGTTACGTGTGCAGTCACTATCTATCACGCAAATGGAATATTCCAATCTGCGAGATTAATGATGCAATATCAACGCACCATCTTCAACTCAAAGAATGCAACTTCATTAAGGAGACCATCATTATTAACAAATCATTTTCACAGCGAGTTTTCTCCATCGTAAAACAAAGTCATCCCTGCTCCACTCACAGCGCGAAACGGTTTAATCTCTTACGAATAACACCGACAGAAGCTTCAGACTACTTAACAAATTCAGAATGCGCTAAAATGCTAGGTATTTCCGCAGGGGAAATAATGTATTTAATCAGAGAACGAATCATCCCCTGCCATTATAAGGGTAGCAAAGGACGCTATCTTATTTCTAAGCAAGATGCGTTAGACTTCTCCAGAAAATATCTGCGAATTTCAGAACTATCAAAGCAGCTAAATATATCGCCTATGAGAGTTTCACCATTCCTTTCGTCTGTTGGAATAATGCCAGTACACGGCCCTTTGGTAAACTCTGGAAGAAACCATTTCTACAGCAGAACCGGAATTTCCGCCCGCACCTTAAACTCTCTAATAAAACATCAGCACGCAACAGCACAGCCACCAAAACCTCGATTTGATACAGAAGATTTAAATTCTGAGTTCTGTATAAGCGTAAACACAATCTGCAAAAAATTTTCAATTTCAAAGAATATGTTTTATGCATATTTTATTAAAAACGAACTAATTTCTTACAAAACATTTAGAACCGGTAGGCACATCACAGAAAAAAACGCTGAAAAAGTATGCAAAATTCTAAAAAATTATGTCCCTTATGGGATGGCCGCGGCAATACTAAATGTCCCCCGAGGCTATTTTAGACAGCTAGTCTCAAGCAAAAAGTTCATTCTAGATGATTCCATGTTTCATCCGGCAAAAAATCCAGGGCTCGTCTCACTCAAACAAATCGATGAGCTTCGCTCAAAAAATGCTGATTAGCTAATTTTTTCCGGTTATAGCTTAAAAACCGGTTGAACGACTCGGCATTCAAGACTGTAAAAAATTCTTTTATGTCAGCCCACAAGTATCAACTTTTAGTAACAGAGATGAGCATGCGAAGTATCATCCTTTCCTATACACCTCCGCTCCAACAACTCATGATTAAATTATACGACCTATCGGATTCAAAAGTATAACTTGTGCCGAACCCGGGCAATCAGAAATTAAATGCTGCCTGGGATATCTTACCGACAACATGATCATCAACAGCCCCTCTCATGATCATGGTTCAGCGCGCTCTCCTTCCTCACAGAATTCTTTCAGCTCTCCCTTCGCGTCGCGACTTCTTGGGTATCAGCCTCCAGGTTTAAAACTTGCGATAGCGATGAGAAGTTAGTGTCGGCTCTTAACTTATCAGAAAATTCCATCGAAACGGTCGAATGCTCCGGCGTACCAAACAAAAATACTACATCAAAGGCCTGTACCAATTTTTTTGAAAAAAAATTAACCAAAATTAATGAAAACTTGCGCGCTCCACGCCCATATATTCGGAGCGCTCGTGCCAACAAATAAAGGAACCCTATGCTTGCTCGCGATAGCTGCGGCACATCCAACATCTACTTGCCAGACACACCGCTATCGCGAGCAAGCTCGCTCCCACAAGGAATTGCAGTGTTTTCGAGGCTACGTTTCATCGCCAGACAGCATCCACCGCTTGATAAAGGTCTACCATCATGTATTTTTAACCGACCTGCATTCCTTCTGGAGTCTGCCCATGCCACTGGTTCGCGTCGACATCCAAAAACACCGGGACCCCACCCACGCCAGACGCATCGGGCAACTGATCTATGCCGCCATGCGCCAGACCATTGGCGTACCTGAACACGACAACTTCCAGATCCTGGCCGAACACGACGAGCAGCATTTCATCTTTGATCCCGAGTATCTGGGCATCAACCGCACCGATAACCTGGTCGTCATCCAGATCACCCTCAACGAAGGGCGAACCCTGGAGCAGAAAAAAAACCTCTACAAAACCATCGCCGAAAGCCTTAATGCAGAGCTGGCGGTGCGCCTGGAAGACGTTTTCATCAATCTGGTGGAAGTGAAAAAAGAGAACTGGTCGTTCGGCAACGGGATTGCCCAATACGCCCTCTGATAGTCCACCTGCAAACCGAGAATGACCCATGCCCCGAGTTTCCCGCAAACAAGCCGACCTCAACCGCGAGACTATCGTCGATGCCGCCACCCGGCTGTTTCGTGAACGCGGCTTGCACGGGATCAGTGTGGTCGATGTGATGGCCGCCGCGGGCCTGACCCACGGTGGCTTCTACGGGCACTTCGAATCCAGGGAAGCCCTGGCGCAAGAGGCCAGCGGCCGGGCTTTCGAGCAGGCCGCGCAACGCTGGTCAGGACGGGTGGCCGAACATGACAGCAAGGACGCCGCCCGCCGTGCCGTGGTCGAAACCTACCTGTCCAACGAAAGCCGGGACAAGCCGGGCGACAGCTGCCCGGTGGTGGCCTTTGCCGGGGACATGTGCCATGAGGCCGCCGAGAGCGGACTGCGCCAAACCTATCTGCAAGGCCTGAACAACCTGCTCGATTCCCTTGGCTCGCTGCTGGACGCAGAGGACGAAGCCGGCAAACGGCAGCAGGCGCTGGTGCAGTATTCGCTGATGTTCGGTGCGCTGATGCTGTCCCGGGCCACCCGAGGCGACCCGCTATCGGATGAAATTCTCGAAGCTGCCCGGGCCGCCCTCACGCCGTCGAAGTAAATCGCCCGCCCCCACGCAATAAAAAGATCGCAGGCATTACCAGCTCCTACACTCAGCGCAGTGTCCACAATGGCGCAGGAGCTGCCACGGACTGCGATCGCTGGTGGTTGCCAAGCAGCCCTGAAATCAGCAATCTCAAGTGACGTTCGAGCCGATTTTTCGATGCCCACAGGGAGCCAAGCATGCCTGTAACCGTTCTGGTACTGGTTGAAACCATCAATGAGTACCTGCCTATCCTCGAACATCAGGGCTTTCACCTGATCCTGGCCCCGACGCCCGCCGAGCGCGCCGAAGCCATTGCCCGCCACGCCGGGCAGATCGACGCCGTCCTCACCCGTGGCCCGTTGGGGCTGTATGCCGATGAAATCGCCGCCCTGCCCAACCTCAAGATCATCTGCGTGATTGGCGCCGGCTATGAACACGTCGACCTGCAGGCCGCAGCGAACCGGGGCATCACCGTCACCAATGGCGCCGGGGTCAATGCCTCGTCCGTCGCCGACCATGCGATGGCGCTGCTGCTGTCGCTGGTGCGCGACATACCCCGCTGTGATGCCGCCGTTCGGCGCGGTGAGTGGCCGAAGATCATGCGTCCTTCCCTCGCTGGCAAACGCCTGGGCATCCTCGGCCTCGGCGCCGTCGGCATGGCCATCGCCAAACGCGCGGCGAATGGCTTCGATATGGCGGTGAGTTACCACAATCGCCAGCATCGCAGCGATGTGCCCTACACCTTCTGCTCCACCCCCACTGAACTGGCCCGTGCTTCGGACTTTTTGATCGTCGCGACCCCGGGTGGTCTCGGGACCAGGCACCTGATCAACAAAGCGGTCCTTGATGCCCTGGGTCCCAACGGGTTCATCGTCAACATCGCCCGCGCCAGCGTGATCGTCACCACCGACCTGATCAGCGCCCTTGAACAACGCCGGATCGCCGGCGCCGCACTCGACGTGTTCGACGCCGAACCGAAGGTGCCGGATGCACTCAAGACCCTGAGTAACGTGATCCTCACCCCCCATGTCGCCGGGCTGTCCCCGGAAGCCACCCAGGGCACCGTCGAAATGGTGGGCAAGAACCTCGTGGCGTTTTTCTCCGGCCAACCGGTGCTCACGCCGATCGAACTGCCGGCGGCCCAGAGCCAGCTCGCCCATTGATGGCGATTCAAACAGCTGTATCAAAAACAATGATTGGCCGGCAACACGCTCACCTATAAGAGCCGCTCGCGGTTGTAGGTGAGCAGTGTGCGCATTAGATTAGCCAATAGTTTCAGGCCTCCAGAATAAGCAGAAGGGATAAGCATGGCGCTTACTGACCAGTCCACCCGTACCCGCACCGGTGAAGAGCTCGATGCCGGCCTGATCGATCCGTACCTCAAGGCCCATATTCCGGGGCTCAGCGGCTTGCCACGGATCAGCCAGTTTCCGGGCGGCGCTTCAAACCTCACTTACTTGCTGGAATACCCCGAACAGGAATTCGTCCTGCGTCGCCCGCCCTTCGGCCACAAGGCCAAGTCGGCCCATGACATGGGCCGTGAATTTCGCATCCTCAATCAACTGCGCGACGGTTTTCCGTACTGCCCGAAAGCCTACGTGCACTGCACCGACGAATCGGTGATCGGTGCCGAGTTCTATGTCATGGAACGGGTCAACGGCATCATCCTGCGCTCGGACCTGCCGCCGGAGCTGGGCCTGGATTCGGCGAAAACCGAAGCCCTGTGCAAGAGTTTCATCGACAAGTTCGTGGAACTGCATCGCGTCGACTACAACGCCTACGGCCTGGGTGACCTGGGTAAACCCGAAGGCTACGTAGCGCGACAAATCAAAGGCTGGAGCGATCGCTACGAAAAGGCCCTGACCCCCGATGCGCCACAATGGGAAGCGGTCAAGGCCTGGCTCAACGACAAGATGCCGGCCGACCATCCGACCTCCAGCATCGTGCACAACGACTACCGCTTCGACAACGTGATCCTCGACCCGAACAACCCGATGCAGATCATCGGCGTGCTCGACTGGGAACTGACCACCCTGGGCGATCCGCTGATGGACCTGGGCAACACCCTCGCCTACTGGATCGAAGCCGATGATCCGGCGCCGGTGCAGATGATGCGCCGCCAGCCGAGCCACGCGCCGGGCATGCTCACCCGCCGCGAGTTCGTCGACTACTACGCCGAACGCTCGGGCATACGCATCGACAATTTCGACTTCTACTACACCTACGGCCTGTTCCGCCTGGCTGGCATCGTGCAGCAGATCTACTACCGCTTCTACCATGGCCAGACCCAGGACAAACGCTTCGCGCAGTTCATTCACATGAACAAGCTGTTGGAGCAGATGAGCTTGCAGGTCATTTCGAAATCCAGCCTCTGACCGTATGCGATCCCTGTAGGAGCGAGCCCGCTCGCGAAGATCGTGAACGATAACGCGCACTGACCGGCCTCAACTGAACAGCGTTAGCCGCAACACGGCATTTGACTCGATAACAAGACTTTTCATAAGGGAATCCCATGTCCAAGACTCAGTTGTTCGACCTCGACGGCAAGATCGCTTTCGTCTCCGGCGCCAGCCGTGGCATCGGTGAAGCCATCGCCAAACTACTGGCCCAGCAAGGCGCCCACGTGATCGTGTCGAGCCGCAAGCTTGAAGGCTGCCAGCACGTCGCCGACGCCATCATCGCCGCCGGCGGCAAGGCCACCGCCATTGCCTGTCACATCGGCGAGATGGAACAGATCAGCCAGGTCTTCGCCGGCATCAAGGAACAGTTCGGGCGCCTGGACATCCTGGTCAACAACGCCGCGACCAACCCGCAGTTCTGCAACGTGCTGGACACCGACCTCAGCGCCTTCCAGAAAACCGTCGACGTGAACATCCGCGGCTACTTCTTCATGTCGGTCGAAGCCGGCAAGCTGATGCGCGAAAACGGCGGCGGCAGCATCATCAACGTGGCGTCGATCAACGGTGTTTCACCGGGCATCTTCCAGGGCATCTACTCGGTGACCAAGGCGGCGGTGATCAACATGACCAAAGTCTTTGCCAAGGAATGTGCGCAATTCGGGATTCGCTGCAATGCCTTGCTGCCGGGTCTGACCGACACCAAGTTCGCCTCTGCACTGGTGAAAAACGAAGCCATCCTGAACACCGCGTTGCAACAGATCCCGCTCAAGCGCGTGGCTGACCCAAGCGAAATGGCCGGCGCAGTGTTGTACCTGGCCAGCGATGCTTCCAGCTACACCACCGGCGTTTCGCTGAATGTGGATGGCGGCTTCCTGTCCTGATTGTCTGAACAGTACAAATCCCTGTGGGAGCGAGCTTGCTCGCGATGGCGGTATCAGATTCAACATCGATGTCGACTGATACGCCGCTATCGCGAGCAAGCTCGCTCCCACAGTCGGGGTTGTTGCACATCGCAGCGTCCGGGCTTACTGCGTGACGCAACGAGTCGTGGTGGTGACTCGGGTCACCTGCCCGTCTTCAGCCCGTACATCGCCCAGGACATCGGTTTTATCCATGGCCTGGCAGGTGCGTTCAGGAGGGGGTGGAGTGACCGCTGGAGGGGGTGGAGGACTGGCACAGCCGCCGAGGATCGCCACGCAGAATGCCAGCGACAAGGGTGAGATAACGCGTTTCCCAAGAGTTTTCATAGGTTGACCCGCGATAAGTGATAGACACATTTTTGTGACAACAAAACCGGCGCGCAAAATCCATGCACCTGTCAAAAAAATAAATATCTGCGAATCATTTATAGCCCAATCCGTGACCAGTACCCGTAAAAGCTGACAGTTCTTACATCACCGAATCAGGGCGCTGCAAGGAATTGCTGTCCAGTTCGTAACGCAGTTCTTCGATCAATGCGGTGACCGATAGTGCGTTTGTAGGTTAACCCTGCCCCTTCGACCGGGATTCACCAGAGAACAGTCCCCCGCTCCCGCGCCCAGACAATCGCCTCGCTGCGGCTGTGCACATTGAGCTTGGAGTACACCGTCGCCACATGGTTGCGCACTGTGTTCGGTGCCAGTTTCAGGCGCGCGGCGATGTCCTTGTCGGCCAGGCCTTCGCAGATCAGACCCAGTACATCGCGCTCACGGGCGGTTAGTTGCCCAGTGCTGGCCCGGTCGGTGACATCGTCCATGATCAAGACCAGCGACTCCGGTTTGCCACGGCCGTCAACCAATACCAGGCTGCGCACGCGATGGACCCAGGTGTACGCTTCGTTCCCCGCCGATGTCACCTCCACCAGCACATCGCTGAACGTCTCGCCACGGGCCACCCGACTGATCGGATAGCTGTCGGCCGGCACGAGGTGATTGTTGCGATAACGCAGGGCGAAGCGTTTGACATAGGCCTTGGCGTTGCTGCCCAGGTCGCTGATCTGCGAGGCACCGTGCATGGCCAGCGCCGCCTCGTTGGCCCACAGGATTCTCTGGTCGGGATCGAGCAGAATCACCCCGTCGGACAAGCAGGCGATGATTTGCTGCAACTGGCGACGATTGGCCTCCGTGGAAAGGACGTGCTGGCTCATTTCGACTCCACAAGTATGGTGCCCCTGTGAAGAATACGACCGCCGGAGTTTTGGTTAGTGCAACGAACCTTGCGGGAGCGGGCTTGCTCGCGGAAGCGCTGGAGTTGGTCAGCGAAAAGCCTGGAGGGCCGGTGGTCCTTTGACTATTGCACGTTAAAGGACGCGTCAAGCCCCGCCAACTTGTCCGGATTACGCATGATGAAAACCCGATTCACCCGCCCGGTTTCATCGAAAGCAAACGTCATCGACGCGGTGATAACACCGTCGGCCTTGATGATGGCGCCTCGGGCCCCATTGATTTCAACGGGCAGCCATTCACAGGTTTGCCAATAGGCGTGCAACGACTGGCCAATGAAATCCAGCACGCTTTCGATGCCAAACAGCGTTTCACGGATCGCCGAAGCCTTGCCGCCGCTGTCGGCGCAGAGTTCGACGTCTTCGCTCAGCATCACGCTCAAGTTCGCCGTGGAACCACTGGTGATGGCGTTGTGGAAGGCACTGAGCAACTGGTTTTGGCGCGCAGGTTCCGGTTGATAGCGGGCCTGGGCACTGCCAAGACTCGCCTTGGCCCGAGACACCAGTTTGCGGCAAGCGGCTTCCTGCACCCCGACCGCATCGGCAACCTGCGGGTAATCCATGTCGAAGATTTCGTACAGCAGGTACGCGGCACGCTCCTTGGGTGTCAGCCGCTCCAGCAACAACACGAACGCGGTGGACAGCGACGAAGCCAGTTCATGCATGTGTTCGGGTGAGTCCTGATGCGCCGTGTGGATCGGCTCCGGCAGCCAGGTACCGATGTAATCTACCCGGGACTTGTGCGCCGACCGTAGCAGGTCAATGCAATGGCGAGTGCACGCGGTGGTAAACCAGGCGGCCGGCGTGGCGATGGAGGCCCGGTCGGCCTCCAGCCACTTGATGAACAACTCTTGCACCGCATCTTCGGCTTCGGCGCGCGAACCGAGAATGCGATAGGCCAGACCAAGCAAAAAGGGCCGCCGCTGCTCGAACACAGTGGCGGCGTTTTCAGCGCAGTTCATCAATCAGTGCCTCGACACCTGCAAGCGGTTCCACAGGTTGATCATGCCGATCTCGGCCGTCAAGGCGCCGATCTGTTCGTCATTGAAATACGCCCTCAGTTCACCGCGCAGGCTGGCGTAATCGGTTTTTTCATCCAGTATCGTCAAGGCTTCGGTCCACGCCAGCGCGGCGCGCTCCGCAGCGCTGAAATCACTGACGTGACGCCAGACGATCAGGCGATCCAGACGCTCGTTGGTTTCATTGGCTTCCCGGGCTTCGCGGGTGTGCATTTTCACGCAAAAACCGCATTGGTTGATCTGCGAGGCGCGCAAGTGGATCAAATGCTTGAGGGTGGGGTTGAGGTCATGATGATCGAGCGCGACATGGACCTGGGTCAGGCTTTCGAAAACCTGTGGAATCGATTGCAGCAGGTTGACCGCTTGGGTGTTGGACGACATCGTGTTGCTCCACTGATTGAGGGATTCAACAGGATGACGATTGAGGGTTGGGGTTTGTGACGTGCGCTGATTCATTCAGCGCACGTCACTCGGTTCAAGCAGCCAACTCTCCCTTCGCAATCGCCGCCGAAGCCGCCAGCATTGCCCGCAACAGCACCGCACACCCGGCCGCCAGGTCATCCGGCGCGGCGTTTTCGATTTCGTTGTGGCTGATGCCGCCTTCGCAGGGCACGAAGATCATCCCGGCCGGGCCGAGTTCGGCGAGGAAAATCGCGTCGTGGCCCGCGCCGCTGACAATGTCCATATGCGACAGGCCCAGGCTTTGGGCGGCGCCGCGTACCGCTTCGACGCAGCCCTTGTCGAAGTACAGCGGTGGGAAGTCGGCCGTTGGCGTGAGTTCGAAGGTCAGGCCATGTTCGTCGCAGGTGGTTTCGATGACTTCACGCACTTCGGCAATCATCGAGTCCAGGCGCGCCGGTTCCAGGTGCCGGAAGTCCAGGGTCATGCGCACTTCGCCGGGGATGACGTTGCGCGAGCCGGGATAGGCTTGCAGGCAGCCGACGGTGCCGCAGGCATGGGGTTGATGGCTGAGGGCGGCGCGGTTGAGCGCACCGACGATCACCGCGGCGCCGACCAGGGCGTCCTTGCGCAGGTGCATCGGGGTCGGGCCGGCGTGGGCTTCGACACCGCGCAGCTTGAGGTCAAACCATTTCTGCCCGAGGGCGCCCATGACCACGCCTATGGTCTTGCGTTCGTCTTCCAGTATCGGGCCTTGCTCGATGTGGGCTTCAAAGTAGGCGCCGACTTTGTGGCCGCTGACTTTGCGCGGCCCGGCGTAACCAATGGCATTCAGTGCCTGCCCCACCGTCACGCCCTCGGCATCGACCTTGGCCAGGGTTTCCTCGAGGGTGAATTTTTCCGCGAACACGCCGGAACCCATCATGCACGGGGCGAAGCGCGAGCCTTCTTCGTTGGTCCAGACCACCACTTCCAGCGGCGCTTCGGTTTCGATGTTGAGGTCGTTGAGGGTACGCAGCACTTCGACGCCGGCCAGCACACCGAAGCAGCCATCGAACTTGCCGCCGGTGGGCTGGGTGTCGATGTGGCTGCCGGTCATCACTGGTGGCAGGTCGGGATTGCGCCCGGGGCGACGGGCGAAGATGTTGCCGACGGCGTCGATGCTGACGGTGCAGCCGGCATCGATACACCATTTGACGAAGATGTCCCGGGCCTGGCGATCCAGATCGGTCAGGGCCAGGCGACACACGCCGCCCTTGACCGTGGCGCCGAGCCTGGCCAGTTCCATGAGCGATTGCCACAGGCGGTCGCGGTTGATGTGCTGATGGCTGGACTGCAGAACGTCTACGGCCGCGTTCATGATGATCTCCTCAGGCTGTTCTTGTGTGTTTCTTCAGGCAATTCGTTGGTGAACTTGAGGCCGCCATCGCGGGCAAGCCCGCTCCCACAGGGTTCTCGGGTGTTCACAAAACCTGTGGGAGCGGGCTTGCCCGCGATGAGGCCCTCCCTTACACCGCAGTTTTAGCTATTGATGGGCTGGGCCGCATCACACTCAACCCGTAATAAATAATCCCACCCAGCGCCGAGCCGGTGAACCAGCCATAGCTGTAGAACCAGCTGAACGCGTCGCTGCCCAGGGACAGCAGCGTCAGCACCACCGGCACACCAAACGCGATGAACCCGCTCCAGTTCCACGCCGGATACACGTCATCGCGGTACAGGCCGGCGAGGTCCAGTTGCTGCTTCTTGATCAGGAAATAGTCCACCACCATGATCCCGGCGATCGGCCCCAGCAGGCTGGAATAGCCGAGCAACCAGTTGGAATAGACCGTTTCCAGGCTGAGATCGGAAACGATCAGGCCGAGCTTTTTCAGCAGTTCATGGGCCATCAGCGCCAGTCCGACCAGCCCGGTGAGGATTACCGCCTTGGTCCGGTTGATCGCCTTGGGTGCGATGTTCTGGAAATCGTTGGTGGGCGACACGATGTTGGCCGCGGTGTTGGTCGACAGCGTGGCGATGATGATCAGCGCCATGGCCAGCGCCACCCAGACCGGACTCTGGATATGACCGATCAGGGTCACCGGGTCGGACACCGTCACGCCCACCAGCTTCACCGAGGCGGCGGTCATCACCACGCCCAGGGAGGCAAACAGGAACATGGTCAGCGGCAAGCCGATGATCTGCCCGACGATCTGGTCTTTCTGGCTTTTCGCGTAGCGGCTGAAGTCGGGGATGTTCAGCGATAGCGTGGCCCAGAACCCGACCATCGCGGTCAGCCCGGCCGCAAAGTAACTGGCCACGCCCGCGCCTTCGGGGCGCTTGGCCGGGATCGCCAGCAACTCGGTCATCGACACGTTGGGCATGGCCCACACCAACAACCCTACCCCCACCAGCACCAGCAGCGGTGCCGAGAGCGTTTCCAGCCATTTGATCGACTCGGCACCGCGAATCACCACCCACAGGTTCAGCGCCCAGAACACCATGAAGCCGATGACCTCACCGGTGCCGCCCAGGGACTTCCAGCCCTCGAACACCGAGCCGAGGAACAGGTGAATCGCCAGCCCGCCGAACATGGTCTGGATGCCGAACCAGCCACACGCCACCAGGGCGCGGATCAGGCACGGAATGTTGGAGCCGAGCACGCCGAAGGACGAGCGCAGCAACACCGGAAAGGGAATACCGTACTTGGTGCCGGGAAAGGCGTTAAGCGTCAGGGGAATCAGCACGATGATGTTGGCAAACAGAATCGCCAGCAGCGCTTCACCGACGGTCAGGCCGAAGTACGCGGTCAGCACGCCACCAAGGGTGTAGGTCGGCACGCAGATCGCCATGCCTACCCACAGCGCGGTGATGTGCCATTTGTTCCAGGTGCGTTCGCGCACCTTGGTCGGTGCAATGTCGTGGTTGTAACGGGGACTGTCGAGGACATCGCTGCCGGCTTCAAGCTCGAACAAGCCGTCGCGCTCGGTCACTTGCGATCTGATCTGTTGCATGGCCGCTCCACTGTTCTTTGAATTATTTTTTGCTCATCGGGGGCTGGCGGCATCAATAAACGTGCCGGGTGCCCCGATTACGCATCGGGCAGTTCCATAAACACTCTGTAAGCAACTGATGTTTATCAGTTTTATGCAGTCAACGATGCAGTCCTCAGTTGCATGTCATGCCACTCAGGCCGAATGCCAGACAAGTTGTCCTGACAGTCAGGACTCAATCTGGTGCGTTGATCTTTTTTTCAATGGCTGCGCATCAACCATAGACCATACTCAAACAGCTGATTTCACATAAGAAATCTTGACTATTTTTCGATCCTGTCAAGTGCGTCAAAATGGTGAACGGCCTCACCATTTTGGTGATTCTTGTAATTAATCTTTAAATATCAATTAGTTAATAGCTGCATAAGCTTATAAAAAATATTCTTGCCGATTCGGATAACTGCAGCTAGCGTTTAATCCTGACAGCACTGACAGGAATAAATCTGACCGGGCTGTTTTTATATAGAACATCTAGAACCGGCATAAACCGGTCATTGCCTGCGAGGAACTCGGAATGTCTCTGTTGATCCGTGGCGCCACCCTTGTTACCCATGATGAAAGTTATCGCGCCGATGTGTATTGCGCAGACGGCGTGATCAAGGCCATCGGCGAAAATCTCGATGTACCTGCAGGCGCCGAAGTGCTCGACGGCAGCGGCCAATACCTGATGCCCGGCGGCATCGACCCGCACACCCACATGCAACTGCCCTTCATGGGCACCGTGGCCAGCGAAGACTTCTACAGCGGCACGGCGGCCGGACTGGCCGGCGGCACCACGTCGATCATCGACTTCGTGATTCCCAACCCGCAGCAATCCTTGCTCGAAGCCTTCCATCAGTGGCGCGGCTGGGCCGAGAAGTCGGCGTCGGACTATGGCTTTCACGTCGCTATCACCTGGTGGAGCGAACAGGTCCGCGAGGAAATGGCCGAACTGGTCAGCCAGCATGGCGTCAACAGCTTCAAGCATTTCATGGCCTACAAGAACGCGATCATGGCCGCCGATGACACCCTGGTGGCGAGTTTCGAACGCTGCCTGGAACTGGGCGCGGTGCCGACCGTTCACGCGGAAAACGGTGAACTGGTGTATCACCTGCAACGCAAGCTGATGGCCCAGGGCATCACCGGACCGGAAGCGCATCCGCTGTCGCGGCCTTCACAGGTTGAGGGCGAGGCCGCGAGCCGGGCGATCCGCATCGCCGAAACCCTGGGCACGCCACTGTACCTGGTTCACGTCTCGACCAAGGAAGCCCTGGACGAAATCACCTACGCCCGGGGCAAGGGCCAGCCGGTCTACGGCGAAGTACTGGCCGGGCACCTGCTGCTGGACGACAGCGTCTACCGCGATCCGGACTGGCAAACCGCCGCCGGTTACGTGATGAGCCCGCCGTTCCGCCCCCGCGGCCATCAGGAAGCGCTCTGGCATGGCCTGCAATCGGGCAACCTGCACACCACCGCCACCGACCACTGCTGCTTCTGCGCCGAGCAAAAAGCCGCTGGCCGCGACGACTTCAGCAAGATCCCCAATGGCACCGCCGGCATCGAAGACCGCATGGCGGTGTTGTGGGATGAAGGCGTGAACAGCGGACGCTTTTCGATGCAGCAATTCGTCGCGCTGACGTCCACCAACACGGCGAAGATCTTCAACCTCTACCCACGCAAAGGCGCGATTCGTGTGGGTGCCGATGCCGACCTGGTGCTGTGGGACCCGCAAGGCACGCGCACCATTTCCGCCAAGACCCACCATCAGCAGGTGGACTTCAACATCTTCGAAGGCAAGACCGTGCGCGGCGTGCCCAGCCACACCATCAGCCAGGGCCGCGTGGTCTGGGCCGACGGCGACCTGCGGGCCGAACGCGGGGCCGGGCGCTACATCGAACGACCGGCGTATCCGGCGGTGTTTGATTTGCTGAGCAAGCGGGCTGAGCTGCACAAGCCGGTTGCCGTGAAACGCTGAAAGCGGCCTTCGGCCTATCGCGAGCAAGCTCGCTCCCACAGGGATCTCGAGTGTTCACAAAACCTGTGGGAGCGAGCTTGCTCGCGATGAGGCCCGCACAGACAACACAAAAAACAATGCCCATTCAGAGGCAGCACCTCAAATAACCGTGAGGCCAAAACCGTGATCAAGACCCTGGACCACCTCCCGCATCCCGTTGAGAATGCGGCCGCCCTCGCCGGCCACTTCACCGATCTGGCGCCGCCGCTCAACGAGCGCCAGGCGCACCTGGAAGCCTCGCGCTGCCTGTATTGCTACGACGCGCCCTGCGTGAATGCCTGTCCGAGCGAGATCGACATTCCCTCGTTCATCCGCAACATTGCGCAGGACAACGTGCAAGGCGCCGCGCAGAAAATCCTCTCGGCCAACATCCTCGGTGGCAGTTGCGCCCGGGTGTGCCCGACGGAGATTCTTTGCCAGCAAGCCTGCGTGCGCAACAACACTCACGAATGCGCGCCGGTCATGATCGGCCTGTTGCAACGTTACGCCGTGGACAACGCCCATTTCAGCACGCACCCCTTCCAGCGTGCTGCCGCCACCGGCAAACGCATCGCCGTGGTGGGTGCCGGTCCGGCCGGTTTGTCCTGCGCCCACCGCAGTGCCATGCACGGGCATGACGTGGTGATTTTCGAAGCGCGGGAAAAGGCTGGCGGCCTCAACGAGTACGGAATCGCCAAATACAAACTGGTGGATGACTACGCGCAAAAGGAGCTTGAGTTCCTGTTGGAGATTGGCGGCATCGAAATCCGCCACGGGCAGAAACTCGGGGAGAACCTGACCCTCAGTGAACTGCATCAACAGTTCGATGCGGTGTTCCTCGGCCTCGGGCTCAATGCCAGCAAACAGCTAGGTCTGGCCCACGAAGACGCGCCTGGCCTACTCGCCGCCACCGACTACATCCGCGAACTGCGCCAGGCCGATGACCTGAGCCAACTGCCCCTGGCCGACCACTGCATTGTCCTCGGCGCAGGCAACACCGCCATCGACATGGCGGTGCAAATGGCCCGCCTTGGCGCCCACGATGTGAATCTGGTGTACCGCCGTGGCATCGAGGACATGGGCGCCACCCATCACGAACAGGAGATTGCCAAGGCCAATCAGGTGCGGCTGATGACCTGGGCTCAACCCGAAGAAGTGCTGCTCGATGACCATGGCCGCGTGCGCGGCATGCGTTTCGCCCGCACCCGTCTGGTGGAAGACCGCCTGCAAACCACCGGTGAAACCTTCGAACTGGCCGCCGACGCGATCTTCAAGGCCATCGGCCAGACCTTCGACGGCAGCGCCCTCAGTGATCCACTGGCCCGAGAACTCAAGCGTCAGGGCGAACGCATCGAAGTCGATGAGCAACTGCGCACCAGCATCCCCGACGTGTATGCCGGCGGCGACTGCACCAGCCTCGATCAAGACCTTACCGTGCAAGCCGTGCAGCATGGCAAGCGCGCCGCCGAGGCGATCAACGCTCAACTGATGCTCAACGTGGAGGCTGCGTAAATGGCCGATCTGTCGATTGTCTTCGCCGGCATCAAAGCACCCAATCCATTCTGGCTGGCCTCCGCGCCGCCGACCGACAAGGCCTACAACGTGGTCCGCGCCTTCGAGGCCGGCTGGGGCGGCGTGGTCTGGAAAACCCTGGGTGAAGACCCGGCGGCGGTGAACGTGTCGTCGCGCTACTCGGCGCACTTCGGGGCTAACCGGGAGGTACTGGGCTTTAACAACATCGAGCTGATCACCGACCGCTCGCTGGAGATCAACCTGCGGGAAATCACCCAGGTCAAAAAGGACTGGCCGGACCGTGCGCTGATCGTGTCTTTGATGGTGCCCTGCGTCGAAGAATCCTGGAAACACATCCTGCCGCTGGTGGAAGCCACTGGCGCCGACGGCATCGAGCTGAACTTCGGTTGCCCCCACGGCATGCCGGAACGCGGCATGGGCGCGGCGGTCGGCCAGGTGCCGGAATACGTGGAACAGGTCACCCGCTGGTGCAAGACCTATTGCTCGCTGCCGGTGATCGTCAAGCTCACGCCGAACATCACCGACATCCGTGTCGCCGCCCGCGCCGCCCACCGTGGTGGTGCCGATGCGGTGTCATTGATCAACACCATCAACTCGATCACCAGCGTTAACCTCGAACGCATGGTCGCCAATCCCATGGTCGGCAGCCAAAGCACCCACGGCGGTTACTGCGGCTCGGCCGTCAAGCCGATTGCCTTGAACATGGTCGCCGAAATCGCCCGCGACCCGCAGACCCTGGGCCTGCCGATCAGCGGGATCGGCGGCATTGGCAACTGGCGCGATGCGGCGGAATTCATCGCGCTCGGCAGTGGCTCGGTGCAGGTCTGCACGGCGGCGATGCTGCATGGCTTCCGGATTGTCGAAGACATGAAGGACGGCTTGTCACGCTGGATGGACAGTCAGGGCTATGCCAGCATTTCGGAGTTTTCCGGCCGTGCGGTGGGCAACACCACGGACTGGAAGTACCTGGACATCAACTACCAGGTGATCGCGAAAATCGATCAGGAGGCTTGTATCGGTTGCGGTCGCTGCCATATCGCTTGTGAGGACACCTCGCACCAGGCCGTGGCCAGCCTCAAGCAAGCGGATGGCACTCACAAGTATCAAGTGATCGATGAGGAGTGCGTGGGCTGCAATCTGTGCCAGATCACCTGCCCGGTGCAGGACTGCATCGAGATGGTGCCGGTGGAGACTGGCAAGCCGTTCCTGGACTGGAATCATGATCCGAGGAATCCGTATCACGTCGGTCCTTGAAATCTGCGGCGTCTGAACCGGCGCCATCGCGAGCAAGCTCGCTCCCACAGTGGATTTGTGTCGTACATCAAACCTGAGTACACCAATGATCCCTGTGGGAGCGAGCTTGCTCGCGATGAGGCCGGCCACTGCAGCACAAATCTCAAGGCTCCAACCCGATCCCCCGCAAAATCACACTGGTCACCGTCTGCACCGCTTTCTCGAACTGCATGTCCGACAGCGGCTGATGGTCGTTGAGAATATTCACCTGGTGATCGAAGTCGGCGTAGTGCTGGGTCGAGGCCCAGATCATGTACAGCAGGCTCGAAGGCTCCACCGGCAGGATGCGTTTGTCGTCCACCCATTGGCGGATTTTCGCTTCCTTCATCTTGGCCCAGTCGTACAGGCTCGCATCCAGCGCTTCGCCGAGGGTCGGCGCGCCATGGATGATTTCGTTGGCCCAGACTTTCGAGCCATAGGGCCGGCTGCGGGAATGGTTCATCTTGGCGCGGATGTAGCTGCTGAGCACCACACGCGGGTCATCGAACATCTCGAAGCACAGGGCGTCCTGCTTCCAGACTTCCAGCAAATCGAACAGCACGGCGCTGTACAACTCGGTCTTGGTGCTGAAGTAGTAGTGCAGGTTGGAGCGCGGCAGTTGTACTTCAGCGGCGATGTCGGCCATGGCGGTGCTGCCAAAGCCCTTTTCAGCGAAGACTTTTTCCGCCCCCAGCAGGATTTTTTCGACGTTACTGCGACGAATCTCGATCTTGTGATTGCCCATGCGGATCCCCGACAACAACGTTGAGCAAGACTAGCATCCGCTCTGGATCGCGGCGACAGGGGAAAACGAAACTTCGTGCGGCCACTGTCGTAAAGCTAAACTCTGCGCACTTGGAAACTGCCTGAGGTACCCACGATGTTGCTCAAGAAAACCCTGACCGTCGCGGCCCTGCTCGGCACGCTGCCGCCGATGATTTCCAGCTGACAATCCAATCCCTTGTGGGAGCGAGCTTTTGTGGCGAGGGGGCTTGCCCCCGTTCGGCTGCGCAGCAGTCGTAAATATAAACTCCTCGATATGCCTGAAAGTCGTAGGGGCCGCTTCGCGACCCAACGGGGGCAAGCTCCCTCGCCACAGGGAACGGTGCAAGCCTTGAAAATCACACAGCAGGTAAACATGTCGCTAACACTGATCGAACTCGAAGACGAATTCACCCGCCTCACCCTCGCGCCCGAGCTTGGCGCCAGCATCGTCAACTGGACGGTGCGCAGCACCGGACAGCCCTTGTTGCGCCACAGTGATGCCCATGCCCTGAACACCGGCCTGCCCGGCAAACTCGGCTGCTTTCCCTTGATCCCCTGGTCCAACCGCATCGCCGATGGCGGTTTCGATTGCCCCGATGGCTGGCTGGCACTGGCGCCCAACAGCCTCACCGATCCCCTGCCGATTCACGGCAGCGCCTGGCAGCAGCCGTGGGACGTGGTTTCCCGGTCGGAAAATGAAGTGGTCCTGCAACTCGACGGCACAACCCCCTTCGCTTATCGCACCCGGCAACGTTTCCAATTGAGCGCGGGCAAGCTGAGCATCGAACTGCACGTCACACACCTGGCCGAGCACGCTGCGTGGCATGGCCTGGGATTGCATCCGTATCTGCCGCGCACCGCGAACACCCGACTACAGGCGCCCGCCCGGCATGTGTGGTTGTGCGACAGGGCAAAACTGCCGACAGAACTCAGCGCATTGCCGCTCGAGTGGGATTTCCAGCAACTGAAGGCATTGCCCGAATCGCTGGTGGACAACGGCTTCTGCGAATGGAACGGTCACTGCCTGATCGAGCAAGCGGATCTTGGTTACACGCTCGACTGCCAGGCCACCGGCAGCGATTACTACCTGCTGTACTGCCCCGTGGGCCTGGAGTTTTTCTGCATCGAACCGGTGAGCCATCCGGTCAACGCGCACCACCTGCCCGGTCGGCCGGGGTTGCGTTTGCTGGAACAGGGCCAATCCACCGAACTGGGTTTCAGCCTGCAGTATCGGCCGCTTCAGGCAGAGGTTCCCAACAGTTGACTCAACACCGCTCGCAACTTGCCGGGCTTCACCGGTTTGTTCAGCAAGGGTGCGTTGAGCCGCTGCAACGCACGCCGGCATTGGTCGGTGCGGTCGGCGGTAATGATCACCGCGGGAATGTCCTGGTGGAAATGCTCGCGTAAATGTCGCACCACATCACAGCCGACCACCCCGTGATCGAGGTGATAGTCCGCGAGAATCAGCTCCGGCGCCTGTCCGCGTAACGCTGCCAGTGCAGCCGCTTCATCGGTGGCGACCAGAACGTCGCAGCCCCACTGCCCGAGCAACGCGCCCATGCTTTCGAGAATGCTCACTTCGTTGTCGATCACCAGCAGACGGCGGCCCGGCAGCGGATTGCCGGTGCCCGGTTGTGGTACCGCCTGGCTCACGGGCAACGGAACCTCGTCGGATATCGGCACCTCGATGCTGAACATCGAACCCCGCCCCGGCAACGAGTACACGCCGATCCTATAGCCAAGGATCTTGGCGATGCGCTCGACGATCGCCAGCCCCAGGCCCACGCCCTTGCGGTCGGCGGCGCGACCGACGTCCAGTTGGTTGAACTCGAGGAAGATCGAATCGAGCCGGTCGGCGGCGATGCCACGCCCGGTGTCCCAGACCTCCAGGCGCAGCATCTCGCCCCGACGCCTTACCGCCAGCAGGATGCTGCCTTCATCGGTGTAGCGGCAGGCATTGCTGAGGAAGTTGCGCAGGATCCGCGTCATCAGGCGCAAGTCGGTGCTGATGGCGTAATCGGCCATGCGCACCCGCAGGTTCAAGCCGGCCGCCTGGGCGACGGACTGGAACTCCGAGACCAGCGGCCCAAGCAGTTCATCGAGGCGGTACGACGCGATGTCCGGCTTGACCGCGGCCTGATCGAGCCGGGAAATGTCGAGCAGATCCGTCAGCAGGTCTTCGGCCCCTTCCAGGGCCTGGTGAGTGCGCTCCACCAGCACCTGTTCGGCTTCCGGCAATTGGCGTTCGCGCAAGGTCGAAATCAGCAACCGCGCGGCGTTCAGCGGTTGCAGCAGGTCGTGGCTGGCGGCGGCGAGGTATTTGTCCTTGCTGTGATTGGCGGCCTCGGCGGCATCGCGGGCATCGCGCAAGGCCTTGGCGATCTGTTTACGCTGGGTGATCTGCTGCTGAAGGTTACGGTTGGCTTCGAGCAATTCATCGGTGCGCGCGACGACGCGCTGCTCCAGTTCGTCATTGAGTTGCTGCAGGCGTCGCTGGGCCAGCTTGCGCTCGGTGATATCGGAGACGAACCCTTCCACCAGGCCTTCCTGGCCGGGCTTGAGCAGCAGGTTCATCAACACATCCAGGTGACTGCCGTCCTTGCGCCGCAAGCGGGTTTCATAGCCGTGCAGGCTACGCTGGTGCCTGAGGATTTCGCTGATGGTTTCCAGCTCCTGCGCGCCATCGACGAACAGGGTGCTGGCCAGGTCGGTCAGGGAGAACAGCACCTCCTGCGGATCCTGGTAGCCGAGCATGCGTGCCAGCGCCGGGTTGGCGGCGCGCATGCCATCGAGCAGGCTGGCCTGGAAGATCCCGTGCACCGCGTTTTCGAACAGCCACTTGTAGCGGTTGCGCTCGGCTTCCAGATCATCCAGGCGCGCGGCCAGTTCCGGGTAATGACTCTTGCGCGCCGAATGGCTGCCCAGTCCCAGCAGCCCGGCCAGGGCCCGTTGTTGCTCGTCAGAGGGCTTCGCCATAGACGACCTCGACATCACGCTGGCTGGATTCGCGCGGGTTGGTCAGGATGCACGGATCGTGCATCGCATGCTGCGACAGGAACGGAATGTCCGAGGTCCTGACGCCATGCAAACCGAGGGTCTCGTGAAAGCCGATGGCGTGCTTGAGGGCGATCAGGTGTTCGACCAGGCGCCCACAGATCTGCCGGTGATTCAGGCCTCGGCAGTCGATGCCGAAGGTCTCGGCGATCACCTTGAAGCGCTCCGGTGCCGAATTGTAATTGAAGGCCACCACATGCTCGACGAGCACCGCGTTGCACAGGCCGTGGGGCAGGTCTAGAAAGCCGCCGAGGCTGTGGGACATGGCATGCACGGCGCCCAGGATGGCGTTGGAAAACGCCAGCCCGGCCTGCATGCTGCCGAGCATGATCTTCTCGCGCAGGGCGATGTCGGTCGGGTTGGCGATCATTTGCACCAGATTGCCATTGATCAGGCGCATCGCTTCCAGCGCATGGGGGTCGGTCAACGGCCCATGGCCGGTGGACACGAAGGCTTCGATGGCATGCACCAGCGCGTCGATGCCGGTACAGGCCGACAGGAACGGGTCCATGCTCAGGGTGGTTTCCGGGTCGATCAGCGAAACGTCCGGCACCACGGCCTTGCTGACGATGGAGAACTTCATGCGCTCCTGCTGATTGGAAATGATCACGAATTGCGAGACATCGGCCGAGGTGCCGGCGGTGGTCGGAATCAGGATCAGCGGCGGGCTGGGCACGCGGATGGTGTCCACGCCCTCGAAATCGAGAATGCTGCGGCCATGGGCGACGACGATGCCGATGCCTTTGCCGCAGTCCATCGGGCTGCCACCACCGACGGCGACGATCACGTCGCAGTGGTTTTCCCGGTACATCTCGGCACCGAGCATCACCTCTTCGACCCGTGGGTTGGGCGAGACATCGCTGTACAGGCAGTATTCGATGCCCAGCGCTTGCAGGCTGGCCTCGACATCGGCGACCCAGCCGGCGGCGATCACGCCGGGATCGCTGACCACCAGCACCTTGCGTGCGCCAAAGGTCTTGGCGTAATTGCCGACACTGTGCCGGCTACCGGCACCGAAGATGATTTCAGGGGAAACGAACTTGCGCAGCTGGTTGAGACTCTGGCTCATTGGAAAGCCTGTTTTTATTGTTTTGGAAGGTAGAAACCACACTAAACCATCCAGCTGCGAATGCAATCAGACCAATGGGTAGCAGGCTGGGGCGTACTCAGATTCGAATTCACCGCGGCCTCGCTGTGGGAGCGGGCTTGCTCGCGAAGAGGCCCTGTCAGTCAATATTGATGGTGACTGACACTCCGCTTTCGCGAGCAAGCCCGCTCCCACACGGATCTGTGTCGCCAGACTAACCTCGATAGATCAGCTGTGAAGTCTTCGCATTGCGCAGCGTCAGGTGTTCGATCCCCAACCCTGGCGCCTCGGCTTCTTCGCGGGCCTTGAGGATCACGCCGTGGTGTGGCGACTTGCTGCACACCGGGTCGGCATTGCTGGCATCGCCAGTCAGCATGAAAGCCTGGCAGCGGCACCCGCCCAGGTCCTTGTGCTTTTCATCGCAGGAGCGGCACGGCTCCTTCATCCAGTCGTCGCCGCGAAAACGGTTGAAGCCGAACGAGTCGTTCCAGATGTGCGAGAGGCTGTGCTCGCGCACGTTGGGAAACGCTACCGGCAATTGCCGGGCGCTGTGGCAGGGCAACGCCGTGCCGTCGGGGGTGATGTCGAGAAACAGGTTGGCCCAGCCGTTCATGCAGGTCTTGGGGCGTTCCTCGTAGTAGTCCGGGGTGACGAATATCAGCTTGCACGGGTGGCTCTGTGCTTCAAGGCGCTGGCGATACTCGTTGGTGATGCGCTCGGCACGCTGCAATTGCTCCCGTGTGGGCAACAGGCCGACGCGGTTGAGTTCAGCCCAGCCATAGAACTGGCACGTGGCCAATTCGACGAAATCCGCTTCCAGCTCCAGGCACAACTCGATGATCTGCGCGATCCGGTCGATGTTGTGCCGATGGGTGACGAAGTTCAGCACCATCGGATAGCCCTGGGCTTTCACCGCACGGGCCATGGCGAGTTTCTGGGCAAAGGCCTTGCGCGAGCCGGCGAGCATGTTATTCACCGCTTCGTCGGCGGCCTGGAAGCTGATCTGGATATGGTCCAGCCCGGCCACCTTGAAGTCGCGCACCTTCTGCTCGGTCAGGCCGATGCCCGAAGTGATCAAATTGGTGTAGTAGCCCATGTCCCGGGCGGCCTTGATCAACTCGGCGAGGTCCTGACGTACCAGTGGCTCGCCACCGGAAAAGCCCAATTGCGCGGCGCCCATGTCCCGCGCTTCGCGGAATACGCGAATCCATTCTTCCGTGCTCAGTTCCTCGCCGTGTCGAGCAAAGTCCAACGGATTGGAGCAATAGGGGCACTGCAACGGACAGCGGTAAGTCAGCTCGGCGAGCAGCCACAACGGCGGTCCAGGCAGCGTCTCACTCGATCCAGAATTGCGCATGGGCCACCTCCAGAAACGCCAGCACGTCTTCGTCGATCCCGGGTACGCCGGGGAAATTCGCGCTCAATCGATCAATGATCGCCGCCACGCTGCGCTGGCCATCCACCAGGTCAAGAATCTGCCCGGCGCTGCTGTTGAGTTTGATCATGCCTTCGGGGTACAGCAGCACGTAGCAATCCTGACGGGGCTCCCATTGCAGACGAAAACCACGACGCAAGGCCGGTGACTGCTGGCGATTGATCAGGCTCACAGGGCTATCCCCCGGTGCCAGACGTTGTCGCCGGTGACCGTGTGATAAGGCGGGCGCGCAAGTTCGTAGGCCATGCTCATGGCATCGAGCATGCTCCACAGCACATCGAGCTTGAATTGCAGGATCTCCAACATGCGTTGTTGCCCCTCGGCCGTCACGTAGTGCGCCAGGGTAATGCGCAAGCCATGCTCGACATCGCGCCGCGCCTGACTCAGGCGCGTGCGGAAATAGTCGTAGCCGGCGACGTCGATCCACGGGTAATGGGTCGGCCAGGCGTCGAGTCGCGACTGATGAATCTGTGGGGCAAAGAGTTCGGTCAGCGAACTGCTGGCCGCTTCCTGCCAGCAGGCGCGACGGGCGAAATTGACGTAGGCGTCCACCGCGAAACGCACCCCGGGCAGCACCAGTTCCTGGGACAAAATCTGCTCGCGATCCAGGCCCACGGCTTCGCCCAGGCGCAGCCAGGCTTCGATTCCGCCCTCGCTGCCGGGGACGCCGTCGTGGTCGAGAATCCGTTGCAGCCACTCCCGGCGCACGTCGCGGTCCGGGCAGTTAGCCAGGATCGCGGCGTCCTTCAGGGGAATGTTGATCTGATAGTAGAAGCGATTGGCGACCCAGCCCTGGATCTGCTCGCGGCTGGCGCATCCGGCGTACATCGCTTGGTGGAAGGGATGGTGGATATGGTAATAGGCGCCCTTGGCGCGCAGGGCGGCTTCGAATTCTGTGGGGGACATGGGGGTGTCAGTCATTTTGTTCTCCGGGAATTTTTGCGGTGCCTGCGCTGGCCCTATCGCGAGCAAGCTCGCTCCCACAGGTGTTCGGTGGGAACACAAATTTCATGTACTGCAGAAATCCATTGTGGGAGCGAGCCTGCTCGCGATAGGGCCTTTGGCTACAGCTCAATACTCATGCCGTCATAAGCCACTTCGATCCCCCGCCGCTCCAGCAAAGCCCGCTCGGCCGAGTCTTCATCGAGAATGGGATTGGTGTTGTTGATGTGGATCAGCACCTTGCGCTGGCGATTGAAACCCTCCAGCACTTCAAGCATCCCGCCGGGTCCGCTTTGTGGGAGGTGCCCCATTTCGCTGCCCAGGCTCTGGCCGACTTCGCAGAGACGCATCTCGTCGTCGCGCCACAGGGTGCCGTCCAGCAGCAGGCAATCGGCACGCTGCATCCAGCCCAGCACTTCATCGTCGATTCGGCCAAGGCCAGGCGCATAGAACAGCGAGGCACCGCTGCGCAGGTCTTCTATGAACAGGCCAATGGTGTCGCCCGGTTGCGGGTTGCCGCGATTGGGTGAATACGGCGGCGCGTTGCTCACCAGGGGAATCGCGCGAAACTGCAAATGCTCGCAGGCCGGGATGCCGAACGGCTGGCGATCGAGGCCGACCGGTTGCCATTGCAATCCGCCATTCCAGTGCTCAAGCATGGTGAACAGCGGGAAACCGCTGCTCAGGTCCTGATGCACACGCTCGGTGCACCAAACGTCATGCGGACAGCCTTCGCGCAGGCTAAGCAAACCGGTGCAATGATCGATCTGGCTGTCCAGCAGCACGACGCCGGCGATGGCAGTGTCACGCAATCGGCGCGCCGGTTGCAGCGGCGCAAAACCCTCGAGTTGCGCGCGAATGTCCGGTGACGCATTGCACAGCACCCACTCCACACCGTCGTCACTCAGGGCAATCGACGACTGCGTACGGCGCTGGGCCCGCAGGCTGCCATTGCGCACACCGGCGCACTGGCGGCAGTTGCAGTTCCACTGCGGGAAACCACCGCCAGCGGCGGAACCGAGAATGCGGATGTGCATGGCGGATGCTCCAGAAGGCAGGCCCGGCCAACGCATCGGCTGGCCGGGTGATCAATCAACGGTTGGCGAAATACATCGTCACTTCGAAGCCAATGCGCAGATCGGTAAACGCGGGTTTAGTCCACATGGGTCATTCCTCTTCTTGTGCCCGGGTGATTCCGGTAGAGCCATTAATGCACGGGGCGCCGAGTGCCCGAATGCTACTTTCGAAGGAGTTTTGGGGGTGATTTGGTAGGGGGTGTTGCGCAGTCATTGGCAACACAAAACCCATGTGGGAGCGAGCTTGCTCGCGATGACGGAGCAACAGTCAACCGAGATGTTGAATGTGCCGACCTCATCGCGAGCAAGCTCGCTCCCACAGGTTTTTCAGTGTTCTTGCGAGGTTAGAAGAACCCCAGCGGATTGATGTCGTAGCTCACCAGCAGGTTTTTGGTCTGTTGATAGTGATCGAGCATCATCTTGTGGTTTTCCCGGCCGACGCCGGACTTCTTGTAGCCACCGAACGCCGCGTGCGCCGGGTACAGGTGGTAACAGTTGGTCCATACGCGCCCGGCCTTGATCGCCCGGCCCATGCGGTAGGCGCGGTTGATGTCGCGGGTCCACAGGCCGGCGCCGAGGCCGAACTCGCTGTCGTTGGCGATGGCCAGGGCTTCGGCTTCGTCCTTGAAGGTGGTGATACCCACCACCGGGCCGAAGATTTCTTCCTGGAACACACGCATCTTGTTGTGCCCCTTGAGCAGGGTCGGCTGGATGTAATAGCCACTGGACAGGTCACCCTCCAGACGTTCGGCCGCGCCACCGGTGAGCAGCTCGGCGCCCTCCTCCTGGGCAATGGTCAGGTACGAGAGGATCTTGTCGTATTGCTGCTCGGACGCCTGGGCGCCGACCATGGTCTCGGTGTCCAGCGGGTTGCCGCGCTTGATCTTGACGATCTTCTTCATCACCTCGGCCATGAACGGCTCGTAGATCGACTCCTGGACCAGCGCCCGGGACGGGCAGGTGCAGACTTCACCCTGGTTGAAGAACGCCAGCACCAGGCCTTCGGCGGCTTTTTCGATGAACGCCGGTTCAGCGTTCATGATGTCTTCGAAGAAGATGTTCGGCGACTTGCCGCCCAGTTCGACGGTGCTCGGGATGATGTTCTCGGCGGCGCAATGCATGATGTGCGCGCCCACCGGGGTCGAGCCGGTGAAGGCGATCTTGGCGATGCGCTTGCTGGTGGCCAGGGCCTCGCCGGCTTCGCGCCCGAAGCCCTGGACGATGTTCAACACACCCGCCGGCAGCAGGTCGGCGATCAGCTCGGCGAAGACCATGATCGACAGCGGCGTTTGTTCGGCAGGCTTGAGCACGATGCAGTTGCCGGCGGCCAGGGCCGGGGCGAGTTTCCAGGCGGCCATCAGCAGCGGGAAGTTCCACGGAATGATCTGCCCGACCACGCCCAGGGGCTCATGGAAGTGATAGGCCGTGGTCAGCTCATTGATCTCGGCAGCCCCGCCTTCCTGGGCGCGGATGCAGCCAGCGAAGTAGCGGAAGTGGTCGGCCGCCAGCGGCACGTCGGCGTTCAGGGTTTCGCGCACGGCCTTGCCGTTGTCCCAGGTTTCGGTGACGGCCAGGACCTCAAGGTTCTGCTCGATGCGGTCGGCGATTTTCAACAGCACCAGGGAGCGGTCCTGGGCCGAGGTCTTGCCCCAGGCGTCGGCAGCGGCATGGGCGGCGTCCAGGGCCTTGTCGATGTCGGCGGCGCTGGAGCGCGGGAATTCGGCGATCACTTCACCGTTGACCGGCGAGGTGTTGGTGAAGTACTCGCCATTGATCGGGGCAACGAACTCGCCACCGATGAAGTTGCCGTAGCGCGGCTTGAAGGTAATGACGGCGCCTGGGGTTCCGGGTTGTGCGTAGATCATGATGGGCCTCTGTCTGGGTCGATGCCTGTCGTACTGACAGGCGATACGCCGATACTAGAGAGCCCCGCGCGCCAGACGAATGCATCGTTGGCAGGAGGGGCTCTCGTTATTTGGTCGTAGGTTTCACACAAAACACTGTGGGAGCGAGCTTGCTCGCGATGAACCCGAGAACGCAGTGGGGTGTCAGGCTTCCAGCGTTATCGTTGACGACCATCGCGAGCAGGCTCGCTCCTACAGGTTTAATGCTTGGCGACGAGGTCCTTGGGCAGCTTGAAGGTCCAGAGCATGCCGCCCTGGTTGAAGTCCTTCACCCGCTTGGCCACTTCGCCGCCCCACAGCGGTACCGCGCCGCCCCAGCCGGAGAGCACCGAGACGTACTGTTCGCCGTCCATTTCCCAGGTCACGGGCGAGCCAAGCACGCCGGAGCCGGTCTGGAATTCCCAGACCTTTTCGCCGGTCTTGGCGTTGAAGGCCTGCAGGAAGCCTTCAGGCGTGCCGGTGAACACCAGGTTGCCCTTGGTGGTCAGCACCCCGCCCCACAGCGGCGCGTAGTTCTTGTGGCGCCAGACTTCCTTGCCGGTTTTCGGATCGATGGCCCGCAGCACGCCGATGTAGTCTTCGTTCAACGGCTTGATGGTGAAGCCGGCGCCGAGGAACGCCGCGCCTTTCTTGTAGGCGATGCCTTCGTTCCAGATGTCCATGCCCCATTCGTTGGACGGCACATAGAACAGCCCGGTGTCTTTGTTGTAGGCCATCGGCATCCAGTTTTTCGCGCCGAGGAACGCTGGCGCGACGAAGACCGAGCTGCCCTTGGCTTCGGAACCCGGGGCACCGGGACGGCTGGCTTCGTTGTAGATCGGCCGGCCGTTCTTATCCAGGCCGGTGGCCCAGGTGATCTTGTCCACGAACGGGAAGCCACGAATGAATTTGCCGTTGGTGCGGTCCAGCACGTAGAAGAAACCGTTACGGTCGGCAGTGGCCGCCGCCTTGATCTCCTTGCCCCCTTCGCTGTAGTTGAAGGACACCAGCTCGTTCACGCCGTCGTAGTCCCAACCATCGTGGGGCGTGCTCTGGAAGTGCCACTTGATGGTGCCGTCGTCCGGGTTGAGCGCCAGGCGCGACGAGGAGTAGAGGTTGTCGCCAGGGCGCAGGTGCGAGTTCCACGGCGCCGGGTTGCCGGTACCGAACAACAGCAGGTTGGTTTCGGGGTCGTAGTAACCGCCAAGCCAAGGGGCCGCGCCACCGGTTTTCCAGAGATCGCCCGGCCAGGTCTTGCCCGCCTCGCCGCCGGAGATGCCATTTTCCACCGCTTTGCCGTCCTTGTAGACGTAGCCCATATGGCCTTCGACCGTTGGCCGGGTCCACAGCAGATCACCGTTTTTCGGGTCGTAGGCCTCGATCTTGCCCACCACGCCAAACTCGCCACCGGCCACGCCGGTAATCAGCTTGCCGTTGATCACCAGCGGCGCGGCGCTGATCGAGTAGCCTTCTTTGTGGTCGGCGACTTTCTTGCTCCACACCACCTTGCCGGTGTCCTTGTTCAGCGCCACGAGCTTGGCGTCGAGGGTGCCGAAAATCACCAGGTCGCCATACAGCGCGACACCACGGTTGATCACGTCGCAGCAAGGGCGGATGTCATCGGGCAGGCGCGCATCGTATTGCCAGAGTTTCTTGCCGGTGCGCGCATCCACGGCAAATACCCGGGAGTAGGAACCGGTCATATACATCACGCCGTCCTTGACCATCGGCTGCGCTTGCTGGCCACGCTGTTTTTCTCCGCCGAAGGAAAACGCCCACGCCGGGCGCAGCTCCTTGACGTTGTCGACGTTGAGAATATCCAGCGGGCTGTAGCGCTGCCCTTGAACGCCGAGGCCGTTGGTCACGACCTGTTCCGGGTTCTTCGGGTCCTGGAGAATGTCCTGGTCGGAAACCCCGGCCAATGCCTGGCCGGACAACAGCATGGCACTGAGCAGCAGGCTCAAGACGAAGGACTGGCGACGTGCGGGTTGGGTCATGACGGCTTCCTCTGCGGATTTTTGTTATGTCCGGAAAATTTTCCCGGTCTGGTGCAGATTCTTGGGCGCCGCTGCCCTGGCAACAATTGCCCGCAATGAGGAGATTGCTAGTTCCTTGGTACAGGGTCGGAGGAGATGAGCCGCGAACTTTGTGCCAGACATAGATCCCCTGTGGGAGCGAGCTTGCTCGCGATGGCGTCGTATCAGCCGACATCAATGTTGACTGTCAGGACCTCATCGCGAGCAAGCTCGCTCCCACAGGGGGGGCTGTGTTTGCTCACTTTTGCGCGGCAGAATCCACCCGGGTCATCTGCCCTCGCTCATAGCGCGGGTACAGATGACTGACGCTGCGGATCAGTTCATAACGGCTCAGGTTGATCCCGGCGAAACGTTCAGGGATGGGGCTGCGGATCATCTCGGCCATATCACTGCCATTGGCCGCGCCGTCGCGCATGAGCTGATCGAGCCAGGTCAGGTAATCGCGCATCTGCTCGAAGGGTTGTGGATCGCTCGACACCGGCCCATGGCCCGGCACGATCTGCGTCCAGGGCAAGCCTCGCAGGGTCGCGATGTCCGCCAGCCACACCGACAGCCCTGGACTGTTGGGCGTTGTCAGCGTCCGCTGATAAAACACCAGGTCCCCGGCAAACAGCACGCCGGTTTGCTGGTCGAGAATAGCCAGATCCGCGCCCGTATGCCCACCCAGGCTCAGCAAGCGCAGATCGTGATTCCCAAAACTTTTCACGCCGGGTGTCAGCGCCTGGGTGGGCAGCACCACTTCGGTGCCACGCATCCAGTCGCCGACCATCCGGTACATATTCTCCGCCATGGCATCGCCTTGCTGGTGCAACAGCTCGCTGGTGCCGGCCAAGGCGCCGATTGGCACGTCGGTGAAGGCTTGATTACCCAGCACATGGTCCGGGTGGTGATGAGTCAGCAAGACCTCGATCACCGGCTTGTCGGTGGTGGCGGCAATGGCCTTGCGCATCGCTTCGCCGTAACGCCTGGACGGCCCGGTGTCGATCACCACCACACCGCGCTCAGTGACGATAAACGCGGTGTTGACGATGTTGCCGCCGTTGGCCTTGGCGAAATTATCGGTGCTGCCTTCCAGTAACCAGGTGTCCTGGGCAATCCGCCGGGGCTTGAGCGAGTACTCGAGATCGGCCAGGGCCGGCAGACTGACGCTTAACACCATCAACAGGATCCAGCGCATGCCACGCTCCTTAGGGTCAGGGGATCGACGCATCGAACTCATTGCCGCTGTTGTCCCGTAGCAGCAGGCGCGTTTGCCCTGCCCCTTCGATGTCGAAGGCCAGGTTGGGGTTTTCGCTGACCGCGGGGAACAGCTCCAGCCGGGCCAGCACTTGCTCGTTGCGGTCGCGCAGTTCGGCATGGTTGATGAAGAATTCCGGAATGCCGCTGACCATGCCGTTGTCCATGGGATGGGCCACCTGCATACGCAAACGGCTGAACCCGTCCCGGGGATAACGGCCGCCGAGCACTTCGCCGATGCGCTCCTCCCAGCCCGGTTGAGTCCGCACCACGCTCGGCGCGGTGCAACCGCCACCCGCGGCGTCAATCAGGGTCGAGCCGACATGCCACACGCCGTCGCGGGTCAACACCGCCGCGCGCAAGGGCGTCGCCTGTTCGATGCGTATGCGCAAAGACAGCCACGGCAAAACCGAATTCAGCGGCTGGAAGTCGACGATTTTCGGCAACGGATTCAGCTCTGCCCAGGCGAGGATTTTCACCACCTCACCATTGAACGCCCGGGCATCGATTTCCAGCGGCACCTGCCGGGCATCTTCGGCAAACGGCGGCGCCAGCAGCTTGACCCGCTCATCGAACACGAACGGCGCATTGCCCAGAAACCGCTGATGGTAGAAGGCCCACATCACCGATGGCACCGGATCCTTGCCGGAATCGATAGCGCCGGCCTGTGCCGCCAGGCTCAACCAGCAGGCCAACAGACAACTCCCTCGCCATTTCATCGCCTGCTCCTTATTGATACATCTCGGGCACGTCGTAACGCAGGCCGTAATGGCCGTAGATGGTCTTCACCGAACCGTCGCGGATCAGCGCTTCCAACGCCTCTTCCACGGCATAGGCCAGTTGACGGTTGCTTTCGTGCACCGCCATGCCGATTTCCCAGAGCTGCTTGCCCATGTTCGGGTAGGCATTTTCTGCCAGCGCCACCTGTGGGTCGGCCGCTTCGTGCACCTGCCAGTCGATTTCGCCGCGCATGGCCATCACCGCGTCGACCTCACCGGCCTTCATCGCGGCAAACGCCTGGGGTACGCCCGAATAGTGATGGGTCTTGCCGGCGAGCATGCCGTTGAACACCGAGGTCAGGTAGAACGACGGCACGCTGTCGACTTCGACACCAATCGGGTGATGCTCGAACACCGCGACGCTGGCGACCTTGTCCAGCCTTCGGCGGTCATAGGCCACCTGCCATTGTTCGTTCTGGTACGGACCGAACATCACCACTTGGCCGTTGACCAGTTCGCCGAACTCGTTGCGCTTCTGCGCGTAGTCACGGTCGTAGGGCACGCGCATCATCAGGTCGGCCAGTTGCTGGTTGTGCAAGGCACTGGCACGCCAGATGTAGTCGCGCAGGTCGTCATCGAGTTTTTCCCCGGCCGGTGCCCAGATCAGCGACAGGCGCACACCGAGTGCCTTGGCCAAGGCCTCGGCGAGTTCAACATCGACTCCCTGGGGCTTTCCGGCGCTTTCGAAACTGTAGGGGGCGAAGTCCTTGTAGACCGCCACCTTCAGCTCCCCGGCGGCGATCATTTCGTCGTAGTTGCGAACCTGCGCCTGCGCCGCCTGGCAGCACAGCCACAGAGCGCTGATCAACACCGCGAGCAGGCGCATGGGTCACTCCTCGACGCGCACAGTGTCCAGATAGGTACGCACCGCCCACAGGGCTTCCTGGCTCAGGTAGTCGGCCATCTTCGGCATGTACACCCGACCGTCGCGCACCGCGCCATGGCGCACCCGTTCGGCGAACCATTCATCGCCCGCCTCGCCGACATCGAGCATGCGCAAGTCGGGGGCGATACCGCCGGACTTGGCTTCCAGGCCATGACAGGCCGCGCAGTTCTGGGTATAGGCAGAGGCGCCGATTTCCACTGCCTTGTCGTGTTCCGGGGCGGTGCGATACGGGTTCACCGCGGCCCAGCCATCGGCATCGAGCTGCACCCCGGCGTCCTTGATCGGGGTCAAGCCCTGGGTGGCGACAGCCTGTGGCACCACATTGCCGTGGGCCCAGACGGAACCTGCACTGATCAAACTGGCCAATAGCCCGGTCACGAGCAAGGCGTTGCGTTTTGTTGTCATTGTTATGCCCTCTGGATTGCACGCAAAACCTCTTGGCAGAGGCTATGGCAGCCATCTTAGAAACGGCATCGCGCTCACCCCATGCTGCTTTGGTGGTCGCTACCTAGTCCCTTGGTAGTAAGGCGCTGGATGGACACCACCGGTACTTTCTGCATATTTCCTCAGCTTCACGGGCTACCTATGCTGGCGCTACCTGTAAAGGAGTGCCCTATGCGCCAGCTCATCCCTTACGCCCTGATCTACCTGCTGGCGATTGCCTGCGCCGCCGGCCTGGCCACCCAGAGTCAGGCCGCCGATGCGCCCTTGCAGGTGCGGATCGGCTACCTGGGTTATCGCCCCGACGCCGGCCCGTTGCTGTCGAACGTCATCCCCGAGCCCACCGATGCCGGGCTGCGCGGCGCCGAACTGGCGATCACCGACAGCAACAGCACCGGGCGTTTTCTCAATCACGGCTACAGCCTGGTCAGCGCCAGTGTCGACAGCCCCGAGGCCTTGCTCGAAGCGGCAAAGGTGCAGCATGAACAGGGCCTGCGCCTGTTTGTGGTGAATGCCCCCGCGACCAGCCTGCGCCAATTGAGTGCGGCACTGCCCGATAGCCTACTGTTCAACGCCGGCAGCCCCGACGACAGCCTACGCATCAGCGATTGCCTGCCGAACGTGCTGCACACCTTGCCGAGCCGGGCGATGCTCGCCGATGCGCTGGCGCAGTTTCTGGTGTTGCGCAAATGGCAGCGGGCGCTGCTGATTGTCGGCCCGACGGCGGACGATCAAGCCTATGCCGCCGCCCTGCGCCGCGCGGCCAAGCGCTTCGGTTTGCAACTGGTGGCGGAAAAACCCTGGAGCTTCGATAACGACCAACGCCGCAGCGCCCAGGCCGACATGCCGCTGTTCACCCAGACCGCCGAGTACGACGTGGTGCTGGTGGCCGATGAACGCGGCGACTTCGGTGAATACGTGCCCTACCAGACCTGGTACCCGCGCCCGGTCGCCGGCACCCAGGGCCTGACCCCGGTGGGCTGGCACAAGACCGTGGAAACCTACGGCGCCGCGCAGCTGCAAAAACGCTTTGAAGCCCTGACCGGACGCTGGATGAATGACCGCGATTTCGCGGCATGGATGGCCGTGCGCAGTATCGCCAGCGCTGTGAGCAAACTGCGCCAGGCCGAGCCGATGGCGATCCGTACGATTGAAATCAGCGATCAGTTGCCGCTCGACGGTTTCAAGGGTCGCAAGCTCAGCTACCGGTCGTGGAACGGTCAGTTGCGCCAGCCGATTCCCATCGTCCAGCCCCGGGCGCTGGTCAGCACCTCACCCCAGGACGGCTTTTTGCACCCGTTCAACGAGATGGACAGCCTGGGTTACGACAAGCCCGAGGTCAGCTGCCGCTTTCCCTGATCCGAACATCACAACAACAAGGAATCCGCCATGCGCCGCACCCTGCTCTCTTGCACCTTGCTGCTCGCCGCTGGCAATGCCGTTGCCAGCACTGCCTGGGTCTCCAACGAAAAGGACAACAACCTGAGCCTTATCGACATGCAGACCCTGCAAGTCACCGACACCCTGCCCGTCGGCCAGCGCCCTCGCGGCCTGCTGCTGTCCCATGACAACAAGTTGTTGTACATCTGCGCCAGCGACTCGGACCGGGTCCAGGTGATGGACGTGGCCACGCGCAAGATCATCAAGGAATTGCCCTCGGGCAAAGACCCTGAACAATTCGCCCTGCACCCGAACAATCGCTGGTTGTATGTCTCCAACGAAGACGATGCGCTGGTCACGGTGATCGACACCGAGACCTCCAAGGTACTCGGCCAGATCAACGTCGGCGTCGAGCCCGAGGGTATGGCCGTCAGCCCCGACGGCAAGTGGGCGGTCAACACCAGCGAAACCACCAACATGCTGCACTGGATCGACACCAGCACCCAGACCCTGGCCGACAGCACCCTGGTGGACCAGCGCCCGCGCTTCGTCGAGTTCTCCCCCGATGGCGCGAAGCTCTGGGCCTCGGCGGAAATCGGCGGCACCGTGACCATTCTCGATGTGGCCAGCCGCACCGTGCTCAAGACCCTTAACTTCCAGATCAAGGGCGTGCACCCGGACAAGGTCCAGCCGGTCGGCATCAAGCTCAGCGCCGATGGCAAGTACGGTTTCGTCGCACTGGGCCCGGCCAATCATGTGGCGGTGATCGATGCCAAGACTTTCGAGATTCTCGATTACCTGCTAGTGGGTCGACGGGTCTGGCAGATGGCGTTCACCCCGGATCAGAAGCAACTGCTGGCCACCAACGGCGTCAGCGGCGATGTCTCGGTGATCGATGTCGACAGCCTCAAGGTCAGCAAATCGGTGAAGGTCGGGCGCTATCCCTGGGGCGTGGTGGTGACGCCATGAACGCCCTTGAAGTCAGCGACCTGGGCTTTGCCTACGGCTCCCGGGAGGCCTTGCGCAAGGTGAGTTTCAGCCTGGAACCCGGGCGTTTCGCCGCGCTGCTGGGGCCCAACGGCGCCGGCAAGTCGACCCTGATTGCCCTGCTTACCCGGCTCTATGATCTGCAGCAAGGCGAGATCCGCGTCGGTGGCTGTTCATTGCGCAGCGCGGCACGCCCGGCACTCAGGCAATTGGGCGTGGTGTTCCAGCAAAGCACCCTGGACCTGGACCTCAGCGTCGAGCAGAACCTGCGTTATCACGCGGCATTGCATGGCCTGTCCCGGCGTCAGACCGACCTTCGGATCGACGCCGAACTGGCCCGTCAGGCCCTGACCGACCGTCGCCGCGAACGGGTGCGCGAACTCAATGGCGGCCATCGTCGCCGGGTGGAAATTGCCCGCGCCCTGCTGCATGAGCCGCGCCTGCTGCTGCTCGATGAAGCCAGTGCCGGCCTCGACCCGGCGAGTCGCCTGGCGCTTAACCTGCACATCCGCAGCCTGTGTCGCGAGGAGCACATCAGCGTGCTCTGGACCACCCACCTGCTCGACGAAGTACAGCCCAGCGATGACTTGTTGATCCTGCATCAAGGTCGGTTGGTGGCCAGTGGGCAGGCCGACGCCCTGAGCCTGGAGCACGGCGGCGATCTCGGCTCGGCCTTCACTCGCCTTACGACATCAGGGGTTGTCCAATGAACGCTTACTGGCAATGCTTGCGCGGTATCGTGCTGCGCGAATGGCTGCGCTTTGTGCTGCAACGCACCCGATTTCTGAGCGCCCTGGTGCGGCCGCTGCTGTGGCTGCTGGTGTTCGCCGCCGGCTTTCGCGCGGCGCTGGGGATCGCGATCATCGAGCCCTACGACACCTACATACCGTACGAGGTCTACATCATTCCCGGGCTGGCCTGCATGATCCTGCTGTTCAACGGCATGCAGGGGTCACTGTCGATGGTCTACGACCGCGAGATGGGCAGCATGCGCGTGCTGCTGACCAGCCCCCTGCCCCGAACCTTTCTGCTGTGCAGCAAACTGGTGGCCACGTCGCTGATTTCGTTGTTGCAGGTGTATGCGTTCCTGGCGATTGCCTGGGTCTACGGCGTGCGGCCACCGGCCATGGGCCTGTTGCTGGTGTTGCCGGCCCTGTTGCTGGTGGCGTTGATGCTTAGCGCACTGGGCCTGTTGCTGTCGAACGCGATCCGCCAGCTGGAGAACTTTGCCGGGGTGATGAACTTCGTGATCTTCCCGCTGTTTTTCCTGTCATCGGCGCTGTATCCGCTATGGAAGATGCGCGAGGCCAGCCAGTGGCTGTATTGGCTGTGCGCGGTGAATCCCTTTACCCATGCGGTGGAACTGGTGCGCTTCGCCCTGTATGAACGCTTCAACCCGCTGGCGCTGGCGGTGTGTGCGGGTTTGACGCTGCTGTTCGCGCTGCTCGCCGTGCTGACCTTCAACCCGCAGCATGCTGCCTTGCGCAAAGCCAGCTAACACCACAATCCCCCTGTAGGAGCGAGCCTGCTCGCGAAGGTGGCACATTCAATAAATGAGCTGACTGATCCAACGCCTTCGCGAGCAGGCTCGCTCCTACAGGGGGGATCTTCATTGAACAGCGTGAAATTACTACTTTAGTACTGGTTTTCCTGTCTATCGTCGCATTCCCAACGCCCCCCGACTGGCATGTAATAGGTCCATAACTATAAGGACCGAACCCATGCCGCGAGCCCGACGTTGCCTGTTGCGCCCTACTCTCGCCGCCCTGTCGCTGGGCCTGCTGCTGAGCACCGCGCAGGCCGACACGGCGCTGTTCTCCACCGACGGCTATCGCATCGGCCTGTACCGCAGCCCGACGCCGGAAAAACTGCAAGGCGCAACCATCATCGACACCCCCGCCCTGCAAACCCTGCTCGGCCAAACCCCGCGACCGGTGCTGATCGACGTCTACCGCCGTCAGTGGCTGCAAGGGCAGTTCATCGAAGACCAGCCCCATGAAAACCTGCCCGGCAGCCATTGGCTGGCCAATACCGGTGACGGTGACCTGACGCCCGCCTGGCAGGATTACTTTTCCCGCAACCTGAAATCACTGACTGGCGGCGACCCGACGCGACCGCTGGTCTTCTACTGCCGCTCCGACTGCTGGTTGAGCTGGAATGCGGTCAAACGCGCAGCCACCATGGGCTATAAGACTCTGTATTGGTATCGCGATGGCCTGGACGCCTGGCAAGCGGCCAATCTGCCGGTTTCGCCAGCCAGCCCCGAACCCTTTCCCTGAGCTTTACGCGTGCGTGTAGTTGCCACACCATAATCAAAATAATGAGGTGAAAGGCCATGTACAAAATCCTGATAGCCGACGATCACCCGCTGTTTCGCGAAGCCATTCACAACGTCATCAGCGACGGTTTTGCCGGCACCGAAGTGATGGAAACCGCCGACCTGGACAGCGCCCTGGCGCTGACTCAGGAACACGATGACCTGGACCTGATCCTGCTCGACCTGAACATGCCCGGCATGCACGGGCTCAATGGCCTGATCAACCTGCGTAACGAAGCGCCGACCATTCCGGTGGTGATTGTCTCCGCCGAGCAGGACAAACAGATCGTGCTGCAAGCCATCACCTACGGTGCGGTGGGTTTCATCACCAAGTCTTCACCCCGTACCCAGATGACCGATGCCATCCAGCAGATTCTCAATGGCAATGTCTACCTGCCCCCGGACATCATCCGCACCGCCAAAAGCAGTACCCACCGGCGGATGAACGACACCCCGGGCTTCCCGCCCGAACTGCTTCAGGCCCTGACCCGCAAACAACTGCAGGTGCTGGAACGCATGACCAAGGGCGAATCGAACAAGCAGATCGCCTACACCCTGGAAATCGCCGAGACCACGGTCAAGGCCCATGTCTCGGCGATCCTGCGCAAGCTCAACGTGCACAACCGGGTGCAGGCGATCCTGAGTGCCGGGGATATTGATTTCGGGTCTTATCTGCGGCGCTGAGTCAAGACCGCGTCGCTCTCATCGCGAGCAAGCTCGCTCCCACAGGTACGATGCTGTCCCTGTGGGAGCGAGCTTGCTCGCGATAGCGGTGGCAAAAACGCCGGGATTTCAAGGCCGGCCGAGCAAATGACTCATCGCCGTCTTCAGCTTCATCGGCCGCACCGGCTTGTGCATCAGGGTGTGGCCGAGTTCGCGGATCTGCTGCTTGAGTTCATTGCTGTAGTTGGCCGTGATCATCATCGCCGGGACCGGTGACGCGCGCCGGGCATTGATCCGGGCCACGGCGTCGACACCGTTGCGATCGTTGTCCAGGTGGTAATCGGCAATCAGCAGGTCGGCCTCGGCGTGGTAATTGTCCACTTGCCGCGCCAGGTCCTCCTCCGACAGCGCCGTCACCACCCGACACCCCCACCCCTCCAGCAAGGTGCGCATGCCGGCACAGATGGTCGCGTCATTGTCCAGCACCCATATCCGCGCACCGCGCAGGCGCTCAAGCATCGGCTCGCTCATCTGCAACGTCGGCGGCGGTTTCGGCGCGGTGGCGCTCAGCGGTACTTCGACCGAGAACATCGAACCCCGGCCCGGCCACGAGCGCACATGAATGCGATGCCCGAGGATGCCGGCAATCTTCTCGACAATCGCCAGGCCCAGGCCCAGGCCGCGATCCTGATCGGGTCGCTGCACATCACCGCGCTTGAACTCCTGGAAAATCTCCTCCAGGCGATGCTCGGCAATGCCCATGCCGCTGTCCCAGACTTCGATCGTCAGGCACTGATGATGCCGCCGGCAACCGAGTACCACGCGACCACTGTAGGTATAGCGAATCGCATTGCTCAGCAGGTTGCGCAGAATCCGGGCGAGCAGCTGGATGTCACTGCGCACCAGCGCCGAACAGCCGATGAAGTGCAGTTGCAGGCCTTCACTGCGCGCCACCTGGGTGTATTCGGCGGCCAGGTTGTCCAGCAGTTCACTGAGGGCGAACGGCGCAATATCGGCCTTGATCACCCCCGCATCGAGCTTGGAAATATCCACCAGGGTGCCGAGCAGGTTCTCCACGTCTTCCAGGGAATTGCTCACGTTGCGCACCAGAACTTCGCTGGACATCGGCTCGCGCCGCTCCAGCAACGCACTGGTAAACAGCCGAGCGGCATTCAACGGTTGCAGCAGGTCATGGCTGACGGCGGCGAGGAACTTGGTCTTCGACAGGTTGGCCTGCTCGGCCTCCTGCTTGGCCTCGCGCAAGCGTGACTCGACCAGGCGACGCTCATCGATCTCGCGCAGCAGTTGGTCATTGAGGGTGGTCAATTCCGCCGTGCGTTCGCGCACCCGCAGCTCAAGGTTCTGATAAGCCTGATGCAACGCCTCGGCGGTGCGCCGGCGTTCGGTGATGTCGCGGATCAGCACGAAAATCCCCACCACCTCGCCACTGGCCAGACGGTTGGGCACATAGGAGCGCAGCATGTAGCGCTCCTGATTGTTGACGTTGGTTTCGGCGAACTCGAATGTCACGCTCTCGCCGGCCAGCGCCCTGGCCACGTAGGACTCCAGCCGTTGGTAATGCTGTTCGCTGTGCACTTCGCGCAGGCTCTGGCCGAGCATCACGCCGCGAGGCCAGCAGTACCACTCTTCGTAGACCTTGTTGGTGAACTCGTAGACCAGGTCGGCATTGAGGTAGGCAATCAATGCAGGTACGTGATCGGTGATCAGGCGAATCCAGTGCTCGCTTTCACTCAGCGCCTCGGCGTGCTGGTAGCGTTCGGTAATGTCGGTGAAGGTGTTGACGAAGCCGCCGGCGGGCAACGCATGGGTGCGGATTTCCAGGACCCGGCCATCGTACAGGCGCTGTTCGCATTCGCGTACCGGTCGTCCGTTGCCATCGCGACTGGCCGGGGTCAGCAGGTTCAACTCGCTGTCGGCGATTACTTCGGCAAACGGGCGATGGGCCGCCACGGGCGCCAGGCCGCTCAACTCCAGGAAACGCCGGTTCCACAACTCCAGAATGCCCTCGGCGCTGACCATCGCCACCCCTTGGGACAGGTTGTCGACCGCCCGTTGAAGCAGGTGCGACTTCTGCGCCACCGCCTGTTCCCGGCGTACGGTTTCGCTGAGTTTGACGTCGGTAATGTCGGTGAACAGAATCACCCGCCCCCCTTCCTGGGTCGGCCGCTCGCTGACTTGCAGCCAGCGCCCGTTCTGCAGGCGGTAAAGCAGATTTTCGTCGGCATGCCCGCGTGGCTCTTCGGTGAACAGGCCGTTATTCATCATCAGCCGCTTGACCTCGGTCAGGCGCATGCCGGCATTGATCCGCACCCGGCTGTTGCTCCAGAACGCCTTGAACCTACTGTTGAACAGCACGATGCGCTGCTCGGCGTCGAACAGGACGAAGGCGTCGGAAATGCTTTCAATGGCATCGATCAGGTGTTGATGCGCCGTTTCCGCGCGCAGGCGGGCTTCGCTGAGCAAATGATTACCGGCCTTGAGTTCGGCCATGGCCTGGTTCAGGGCATCGGTGCGTTCGCGCACCTGCTCGGCCAGCACCACCGAATGCTGGAATGCCGCGTACGGATCGTTGCCGCGGGTCACCCCGGACTCGACCCGTTCGATCAGCGCGCCATTGATGCGCTGCAGTTTATGGTTTTCCAGGCGCAGCCTGGCCAGCTCGGCCTGCAGCTCAGCGATGTCCTGGGGCACGGCCACGGGCAATGGCAACGCCGGTGAAGGTCTGGTTGATGTGCATGCCATTGAACTGTTCTCCGTAGGTGTTGAAACCCATCACCCGTTGCTCACGCAAAAACGTGCCGATCTGATCAAGACTGCCGTCGTCTTCGAGTTCCAGACGCCGCAGGAAACAGTCGCAACCGATGGTCAGCAGCAAATCACCCAGGCGCTCCTGCAAACCCTCGAACAGGCTTTGCAGGTTCGGCAGCATCGGCCCCGGGGTCATGGCGGTGAGGACGATGCCGTTTTCCACGGCGCAGTAGAAGCTCAGGCTCAGGTCCGGATGCACCTGCTGGATGGCCCGCACGTAGTACTGCTGGTTGATCCGCACTGCCAACGGGTGCGCGGCGAAGACCCGGTGATCGAGTTGCGCCACCGGCACGCCGATGTGCCGGGCGTACTCGGCGGCGGCCGGCTCGGCATTGAGTTCGAAGACCCGGCGCAAGGTGCTGTCGGCCCCGGTGACCACCAGCTTTTCGGCGCGGGGCAGCACGTGGTGGGTGGTGAACACTTCGAAATCCAGCCAGGTATTGACCAGCACCACCACGGCCGCGCCGCTGTGGAACTCGCCATCGAAGTACACATGGGTATGGGTCAGGTAGTTATCGTCGCCGGCCGAGCCGCCGAAATGCGGAATGTCGCCCAATGCCGCGCTCAAGGCCGCCAGGACCATTTCTTCACGGCTGGACAGGCCATCGAGCAGGGTCAGGGCAAAGCTGTTGCCCTTGATCGGGGCCAGGGTATTGCTGCGACAGCCGCTGACCAGGCGCTCGACCATTTGCTGGGCGTCGATCAGGCTGAAGTGCTCCATCTGGTCGATCAGCTCGATCGCGATGGAAAAGTGCCGATGATCGAAACCCACCGCCGTCACGCAATTGCGTCCGTAGCCCAGCGGGGTGATTTCCCCGGCGCTGGTGCAGCCCGCCAGGCGAATGCCGCCGAAGCTTTGCTGCAAGGCCTGGCCCAGCGCCTGCAAGTCGTACTCGGCGGAACAGAAGAACAGCACGAACCCCAGGTGCGGGTGCAACAACTGTCGTGCCAGTTCCTGCGCGACCTGCCGGGCATCGGTGGCCTGGGACATCGCACTGACGATTCCTTCGTTCTGGACCGACTGCATCGTCACCTCCGGCAGGTGCGTGTGTATGAGGCACGAGTGTACGAAGTCTGTGAGGTGCGACGAATGCTACTTGGGTAGCGGGTAGCCGCTTCGATGGGATGAGACGGTTGGCGACCCTCGCCGCGATGCGCACGGCCAGGGCCACCTCCCGGGGTTACCAGGTCAGCACCGCACCCACGGCAAAGGTGTCGGTGTCTTCGTTCTGCTCATCGGTGTCGTGGCCATTGATTTCAAACTGGTTGTACTCGGCCACCAGCTTGAGGTTGTCGTTCACGTCATGGAACAACGAGATGCCGCGGGTCTCGTAGTCTGCGCCGCTGCCGACCACGCCGTTGCCATCGTCATTGGTCTTGCCGTAGGACAAGGCCAGGCGGTTCTTGCCCAGTTTGTAGGAGCCCTGCATCAGGTAGCCGTCGCTGTCGACATTGCGCAGGGTCGGCTCGCCGGCATTGTTGGTGAAAAACGGGTTGATGCCCTTGGCCTGGAAACCGGAGCCGGTGAGGGACAAGCCGCCCATCTTCGCCTGCACGCCATAACCGACACCCTTGGAGGTGACAGTCTCGACCGTGGAATCAGTGTTGTCCGAGGTCTGGTAGCTGCCGTTGACCCAGCTGTAGATCTTTGCCCCGGCCAGGTCGAATTGATAGGTGACTTCGCTCTCGGTACGCGGGTTTTCCTGATAGGCCTTGCCCGTCGGGCTGCTGTCGTTGGTGTCCACCGGGTCCATGATGCCGACCGCCACGCGCAGACCGTCCATCACCGGGGTGCGATAGGTTATCTGCGAGGTCGGGAACGGATACGGATAACCGGTGCCGATGTTGCCGAACGACACCCCGCCGCCATCCACCAGCCCCAGCGTATCGCTGACCTGACCATAACCGGCGAGCATTTCGTCGAGCAGGATGTTGGAACGGGCGAACAGCCCGAAGTCCTTGCCGATCAGCACCTCGCCCCACTCCGGGTTGGCCACGGTGCCGAAGAACTGCCGCACATCGATGGCGGTGTCGGTGCCGTTGGTTTCGCTGTCGTTGATGGTGACCCAGAACGAGGCACGGGCGCCGAGCTTGAGGTCGTCTACCTGCTTGCCCATGTTGAACCCCAGGTAGTTGGGCAGGAACCCCATCTTGACCCGCGACTGTCGACGGTCGAACTGATCGCCGGCGCGATCGACATCGCTGTTCACGTAGAAGGCGTTGATGTAGCCGTCGGTGGAGAACGTGGTCTGGTCCTTGTCGTACAGCATGATATCCGCCTCGGCCAGCGGGCTCAGGCCAAGGGCGGACAGGCTGGCGATGAAGGCAGGCAGAAAACGATGCGTGACGTTCTTATTGTTGTGCATGGCGCGCTCCGAAACGGGGGACTGAGTGTCGGAGGCGATTATCGAAACCTGACGGGCGGCGCCATACGCTGCCTTGGGGCTGGTTTTCAGGTGCTTTGGATTGGCTGGCGGTGTGTGACCACTACGGTGTAAGACCGCGTGTCAGTGAGGCTCGCCACTAAGGGTGTAGGCCTGTGGACCCCACTGGCGTCCACAGGAACCGGTACCGGTCAGGCGTTGGCCCTGAACAGCATGTAGGCGGCGACCACGACGCAGATGCTGGCGAATCCGACCTGCAACGCCCGCGCCGGCACCCGGGCGCAGAGCTTGCGGCCGATGATCATGCCGACGATGCTGGAGACGATGAAGGCAATACCCGAATCGTCGATGCGCACCCCGGCATGGAACGCGCCGATCACGCCGATGCCGGAAATCAGGCTGATCACCATCAGCGACGTGGCGATAATCCCGCGCATCTGCACGTCGGTCAGTTGCTTGAAGGCCGGGACAATCAGAAAGCCGCCGCCCACCCCCAGCAATCCAGAGACCACGCCGGTTACTGCCCCGAGCGCGGCGAGGGTCGCGGTGCATTTGGCGGTCCAGGAAAAGCGCCCGGTCTGTTGATCGAGCATGCAGTTCTTCTGGCCCCAGTTGGCCTGACCATGATCGCTGGGACCCTCATCCTTGCGCTCGCGGCGCAACATCCGCCCGGCCACCATGGCCATCAGCAGGCTGAACAGGATCATCAGGATTTTTTCCGGCAACTGGTGGGCAAAGTAGATGCCTATCGGCGAAAACACCGCACCCAATGCCGCGATCAGCAGCGCTGCGCGATAACGCACCAGGCCATGGCGCAAGCCGTCGATGGCACCGACCGCTGCCGCACTGCCCACCGCGAACAACGCCACCGGAGCGGCCTGGGTCATGCTCCACCCCAACCCCAACACCAGGGCCGGGACCGCAAGGATACCGCCACCGGCGCCCGTCAAGCCGAGCACCAACCCCATCACTACACCAAACAGACTTGCCAGCAACATACGGAGTTCTCAGTCGACCCTGGACACACGTGTCAGCCACTCGCGGCCCTTGAGCATACCGTTCCAGTAGAACCACGGTAGCAGTGTCGCCTTCAGCCACCACGCCGAGCGGCGCGGGATCGTCGGGTCAAGGGGAAAGGTCGGCAGCAACTTGCCCGCGTACCCGAACTCGGCAAGGATCACCTTGCCCTTCTCCACCGTCAGCGGACAGGAGCCATAGCCGTCGTACTTCAGCGGCAGCGGTTGCTGCTTGCGCAAAGCCAGCAGGTTTTCGGCCACCACCACGATCTGCTTGCGCACCGCCGCAGCAGTTTTTGCATTCGTGGTGCCGCAGATGTCACCCAGCGCGAACACGCCTGGATAGCGCGGATGTTGAAGGGTGTGGGGATCGACCTCGCACCAGCCGGCAGCGTCGGCCAGCGGACTTTGGGCGATGAAGTCCGGGGAGACTTGTGGTGGCACGACATGCAGCAGGTCAAAGGTTTTTGCCTGGCGGGTAACATTGCCATCGGCATCCTTGACGTCGAACCACGCGGTTTTCGCCGGGCCGTCGACCTTGACCAGATTCGAGTTGAACGCCAACCGGGCTTTGTACTTTTCGATGTACTTCATCAGTGGCGGGACAAAGGTCGGCACTCCGAACAGTGCCACGCCCGCAAGATTGAACTCGACGTCGATGTCGTTCAGCACACCGCTCTTGGTCCAGTGATCGCAGGACAGGTACAGCGCCTTTTGTGGCGCTCCGGCACATTTGATCGGCATGGCCGGCTGGGTGAACAGCACCTTGCCGCGGCGTAATTTCTGCACCTGGTCCCAGGTGTAGGTCGCGTGCCGATAGCTGTAGTTGGAGGTCACGCCGTGCTGGCCGAGGGTGTCCTCCAGGCCTTCGATTTTCTCCCAGGCCAGGCGCAGGCCGGGGCAGACCACCAGGTTTTGATAGACGACCGTACGCCCGTCACCGAGGGTGAGTTGACGCTTGTCGGGATCGATGCCCGTCACGGCAGCCTGCAGCCAATGGGCCCCGCGCGGCATCACCGACGCCATGGGCCGCACGGTGTTTTCCACGTTGTAGGCACCACCGCCGACCAGCGTCCAGGCCGGTTGATAGTAGTGCCGGGAGTCGGGTTCGATCACGGTGATGTTCAGATGCGGGCTACGCTTGAGCAGGCTGGCGACAAGGCCGATGCCCGCCGTGCCGCCGCCGATGACCACGATATCTGCACTGATGGATGGGCCCCAGTGTTGATCGTTCATTGCTTGTTCCTTTTGCTGCACGCAAGGATTGTTACGAGTCAAACCAAAAACCTGTGGGAGCGGGCTTGCCCGCGATGGCGTCAGGTCAGTCGCCATTAATGTTGGATGTGCCGGCCCCATCGCGAGCAAGCTCGCTCCCACAGGTTCGGTGTGTTGAATAAGATCAAGGTTGAACCCAGCTTTTGAGCACCGCCCCGCAGTACAGCCCGGAGAGGGTTTTCATCACCTGGATCACTTCGTGACTGGCGAGACCGTAAAAAATGTACTTGCCTTCACGACGGGTGGCGACCAGTCCTTCATCGCGCAGGATCCCCAATTGCTGGGACAGGGTCGGTTGGCGCACGCCGGTCATTTTTTCCAGCTCGCCTACGTTGCGTTCGCCCTGGGTCAGCTGACACAGGATCAACAGGCGATCCTCATTGGCCAGGGCCTTGAGCAGCGCACACGCCTTGGAGGCCGAGGCGCGCAGCTGGGCGACTTCACATTCGGTCAGACTGGATTGCATTTGCAGGATGCCTTCAACGTCACTTAAGCTGTAAACATTATGTTTAAACATATAATGTTGCAACCCATGACTGAAATTTCGCCGCCTGACTTTTCCAACCCTGCACAGGTTCGTGTCCATGCCCGCACTGATTGAAGCTTTCCTCGACCCCGCCTCCTCGACCTACAGTTATGTGGTTTATGAGGCTGATGGCGGGCAGTGTGCGATTGTCGACCCGGTGCTCGACTACGACGGTGCCGCCGGACGCACCGCGACGACCCAGGCTGACAAAATCATCACCTTCGTCCGTGCCCACAAGCTGCAGGTGCAGTGGCTGCTGGAAACCCACGCCCATGCCGATCACCTGTCCGCCGCGCCGTACCTGCGCAGGGAGCTTGGCGGCAAAATCGCCATTGGCGAGTCAATCAGCAAGGTCCAGGACGTGTTCAAGACGCTGTTCAATCTGGAGCCATCCTTTCGCGTCGACGGCTCCCAGTTCGATCACCTGTTCGCCCCCAACGAATCGTTCATGATCGGCAACCTCAAGGCGACCGCCCTGCACGTGCCCGGCCATACCCCGGCGGACATGGCCTACCTGGTCGACAGCGATGTGATTCTGGTGGGCGACACGATGTTCATGCCCGACGTCGGCACCGCCCGCTGCGATTTCCCGGGCGGCAATGCCAACCAGATGTTTGCCTCGATCCACAAACTGCTGGCCTTCCCCGCCAGCGTGCGGCTGTTCGTCTGCCACGACTACCCGCCCAATGGCCGCGCGCCCCAGTGCCAATCCACCGTCGGCGAACAACGCAAAAACAACATTCATGTACATGACGGGATCGATGAAGCCGCGTTCGTGGAAATGCGTACACGACGTGATGCAGGGCTAGGCATGCCGACACTGTTGCTGCCGGCGATCCAGGTGAATGTGCGGGCGGGGAATTTGCCGCCGGCCGAGGACAACGGCGTGACCTACCTGAAAATCCCTCTGAACAAATTCTGACCCTGTAGGAGCGAGCTTGCTCCGGGCGGCGTTCCGACGATGGACTTGAGGGCAACGCGTTTATCCAGAAGACTCGCGTTATCGTTAACGTCCATCGCGAGCAAGCTCGCTCCTACAGAGTAATCGTGTCAGTTACCCAAAGTCAGGCCATTGGCCGGCAACGGCAGTGCTGTTTTGTAGCGCACCTGCTTGAGCGCAAAGCTCGAACGGATGTTCGCCACCCCCGGCACCTTGGTCAGGAAATCCATCATGAAACGCTCCAGCGACTGGATGGTCGGCACCAGCACCCGGATCAGGTAGTCCGGATCGCCGGCCATCAGGTAGCACTCCATCACCTCGGGGCGATCGGAAATCGCTTCTTCGAAATGCTGCAACGCCTCCTCCACCTGCTTCTCCAGGCTGACGTGAATGAACACATTCACATGCAGCCCCAACAGATCGGCATCGAGCAGCGTCACTTGCTCGCGAATCACCCCCAGCTCTTCCATGGCCTTGACCCGGTTGAAACACGGCGTGGGTGACAGGTTCACCGAACGTGCCAGGTCGGCGTTGGTGATGCGCGCGTTCTCCTGAAGGCTGTTGAGAATGCCGATATCGGTACGGTCCAGTTTGCGCATGAGACAAAACCACCTGTTTTTTATGTTTATGCAGGTTTTTTATCTGCAAATGATCTTTAGCGCAACGAAACAGAGAGAAATATTCTTCTTGGTCGGGCCTATGATTGTTGTAGGACAAGATTTCTTCTACCGAACGAAATCTGTCAGCTCACTACAAGAAATTCACAAGATCGAGCGTAGAAGCCATGACCCAAGCGTATGAACCGCTGCGCCTGCACGTCCCCGAACCCTCGGGCCGTCCCGGCTGTAAAACCGACTTCTCCTACCTGCATCTGACCGATGCCGGCACGGTGCGCAAACCCCCAATCGACGTTGAACCGGCTGACACGGCTGACCTGGCCCGTGGCCTGATCCGCGTGCTCGACGACCAGGGCAATGCCCTCGGCCCATGGGCCGAAAACGTACCGGTGGAGATCCTGCGCAAGGGCATGCGCGCCATGCTCAAGACCCGCATCTACGACAACCGCATGGTGGTCGCCCAGCGTCAGAAAAAGATGTCGTTCTACATGCAGAGCCTTGGCGAAGAAGCCATCGGCAGCGCCCAGGCCCTGGCCCTGAACATCGACGACATGTGCTTCCCGACCTACCGCCAGCAAAGCATCCTGATGGCCCGCGACGTACCGCTGGTCGACCTGATCTGCCAGCTGCTGTCCAACGAGCGCGATCCGCTCAAGGGACGTCAGTTGCCCATCATGTACTCGGTCAAGGACTCCGGTTTCTTCACCATCTCCGGCAACCTCGCCACCCAGTTCGTGCAAGCCGTGGGCTGGGGCATGGCCTCGGCGATCAAGGGCGACACCAAAATCGCTTCGGCGTGGATCGGCGACGGCGCCACCGCTGAGTCGGACTTCCACACCGCCCTGACGTTCGCCCACGTGTACCGCGCGCCGGTGATCCTCAACGTGGTCAACAACCAGTGGGCGATCTCCACCTTCCAGGCGATTGCCGGTGGTGAAGCCACCACCTTCGCCGGTCGTGGCGTCGGTTGCGGCATTGCCTCCCTGCGGGTCGACGGCAACGATTTCTACGCGGTCTACGCCGCCTCCGCCTGGGCTGCCGAACGTGCGCGGCGCAATCTCGGCCCGACCATGATCGAGTGGGTCACCTACCGCGCCGGCCCGCACTCGACCTCCGATGATCCGTCGAAATACCGTCCGGCCGATGACTGGAGCCACTTCCCGCTGGGCGATCCGATTGCGCGCCTCAAGCAGCACCTGATCAAGATCGGCCAGTGGTCCGAAGAGGAACACGCCGCCGTCAGCGCCGAGCTCGAAGCCCAAGTGATCGCCGCACAGAAAGAAGCCGAACAGTACGGCACCCTTGCCGGCGGCCAGATTCCGAGCGCCGCGACCATGTTCGAAGACGTCTACAAAGAGATGCCGGAGCACTTGAAGCGCCAGCGTCAAGAGTTGGGGATCTGACATGAACGATCACAACAACCATATCGAGCTGGAAACCGCCATGACCACGACCACCATGACCATGATCCAGGCCCTGCGCTCGGCCATGGATGTGATGCTTGAGCGTGATGACAACGTCGTGGTCTTCGGCCAGGACGTGGGCTATTTCGGCGGCGTGTTCCGCTGCACCGAAGGCCTGCAAGCCAAATACGGCACCTCGCGAGTGTTCGACGCGCCGATCTCTGAAAGCGGTATCGTCGGCACCGCCGTGGGCATGGGCGCCTACGGTCTGCGCCCGGTGGTGGAGATCCAGTTCGCCGACTACGTCTACCCGGCCTACGACCAGATCATTTCCGAAGCCGCGCGCCTGCGTTATCGCTCGGCCGGCGAGTTCACCGCGCCGATGACCCTGCGCATGCCCTGCGGCGGCGGCATCTACGGCGGCCAGACTCACAGCCAGAGCATCGAGGCACTCTTCACTCAGGTATGCGGTCTGCGCACCGTCATGCCGTCCAACCCTTACGACGCCAAAGGCCTGCTGATCGCCTCCATCGAAAATGATGACCCGGTGATCTTCCTGGAGCCGAAACGACTGTACAACGGTCCTTTCGACGGCCACCACGAACGCCCGGTTACCCCGTGGTCGAAACACCCCGCCGCACAGGTTCCGGACGGTTACTACACCGTACCGCTGGACGTTGCCGCTATCGCCCGTCCGGGCAAGGACGTCACGGTGCTGACCTACGGCACCACCGTCTACGTGTCGCAAGTGGCCGCTGAAGAAAGCGGCGTGGATGCCGAAGTCATCGACCTGCGCAGCCTGTGGCCGCTGGACCTGGAAACCATCACCAAATCGGTGAAGAAAACCGGGCGCTGCGTGATCGTTCACGAAGCCACCCGCACTTGCGGCTTCGGCGCCGAACTGACGGCGCTGGTGCAAGAGCACTGCTTCCACTACCTGGAAGCGCCGATCGAACGCGTCACCGGGTGGGATACCCCTTACCCGCACGCGCAAGAGTGGGCGTATTTCCCAGGGCCGTCCCGAGTGGGCGCGGCGTTGAAACGGGTCATGGAGGTCTGAATGGGCACGCACGTCATTAAAATGCCGGACATTGGTGAAGGCATTGCAGAAGTTGAATTGTCGGTATGGCACGTCAAGGTCGGCGACATGGTCGTCGAGGATCAGGTGCTGGCCGATGTGATGACCGACAAGGCGATGGTCGATATCCCGTCGCCGGTGCATGGCAAGGTCATTGCCCTCGGTGGCCAGCCGGGCGAAGTCATGGCGGTTGGCAGTGTGCTGATCAGCATTGAAGTCGAAGGTGCGGGCAACGTTAAGGAGTCGGCGCAACCGGCACCTGTTGTTAAAGAAGCACCGGTTGCAGCAACGAAAGTCGAAACCGTGGTTGAAAGCAAACCGGTCGCTGCCCCGGCGCCGAAAGCTGCCGTATGCCAGGGCCCGATGGTTGCTCGCGAGGCCGATGAGCGTCCCCTGGCCTCCCCGGCCGTGCGCAAGCATGCGCTGGACCTCGGCATTCAATTGCGCCTGGTGCGTGGCACCGGCCCCGCCGGCCGCGTGCTGCATGAAGACCTCGACGCCTACCTGGCCCAGGGTCAGTCGAACGCTTCGGCACCGGTGGCGGCTGCTTACGCCCAACGTACCGATGAACAGCAGATCCCGGTGATCGGCATGCGTCGCAAGATTGCCCAGCGCATGCAGGACGCCACCCAGCGCGCCGCCCACTTCAGTTATGTCGAAGAAATCGACGTCACCGCCGTGGAAGAGCTGCGCGCACACCTCAACGAAAAACATGGCGCGACTCGCGGCAAGCTGACTTTGCTGCCGTTCCTGGTCCGCGCCCTGGTCGTCGCCCTGCGTGATTTCCCGCAGATCAACGCCCGCTACGACGACGAAGCCCAGGTCATCACCCGCCTCGGCGCGGTGCATGTCGGCATCGCCACCCAGGCGGATATCGGGTTGATGGTGCCGGTGGTGCGTCACGCCGAAGCCCGCAGCCTGTGGGACAGCGCCGCTGAAATCTCCCGTTTGGCCACTGCCGCCCGTAACGGCAAGGCCAGCCGCGACGAGTTGTCCGGGTCGACCATCACCCTGACCAGCCTCGGGGCCTTGGGCGGCATCGTCAGCACCCCGGTGCTGAACCTGCCGGAAGTGGCGATAGTCGGCGTGAACAAGATCGTCGAACGGCCAATGGTGATCAAAGGCCAGATCGTGATCCGCAAGATGATGAACCTCTCCAGCTCCTTCGATCACCGCGTGGTCGACGGCATGGACGCGGCGCTCTTCATCCAGGCCATCCGTGGCTTGCTCGAACAACCCGCGACCTTGTTTGTGGAGTAAGTCATGCAGACCCTCAATACCACGCTGCTGATCATCGGCGGCGGCCCCGGCGGTTATGTGACGGCGATCCGTGCCGGCCAACTGGGCATCCCGACCATCCTGGTGGAAGGCCAATCCCTGGGCGGCACTTGCCTGAACATTGGCTGCATTCCGTCCAAGGCACTGATTCACGTCGCTGAGCAGTTCCATCAAACGCAACACCACAGCCAGCATTCGGCCCTGGGCATCAGCGTTTCGGCGCCCACCCTGGACATCGGCAAGAGCGTGGAATGGAAAGACGGCATCGTCGATCGCCTGACCACCGGCGTCGCGGCGCTGCTGAAAAAGAACAAGGTCCAGGTCGTTCAAGGCTGGGCCAAAGTGGTTGACGGCAAAACCGTGGAAGTTGGCGACACACGTATCCAGTGTGAACACCTGGTGCTGGCCACCGGCTCCAAAAGTGTCAACCTGCCAATGCTGCCGATTGGCGGGCCGATCATCTCGTCCACCGAGGCCCTGGCGCCGACATCCGTGCCCAAGCGCTTGATTGTGGTCGGCGGTGGCTACATCGGTCTGGAGTTGGGCATTGCCTATCGCAAGCTCGGCGCCGAGGTCAGCGTGGTGGAAGCGCAGGAACGCATCCTGCCGGCCTACGACGCCGAACTGACTCAGCCGGTGCACGACGAACTGAAAAAACTCGGCGTGAAGCTTTACTTGAAACACAGCGTGCAAGGCTTTGATTCCTTTAATAATACCTTGCAGGTGTTGGAACCGAACGGCGAGACCCTGAACCTGGAAACCGACCAGGTACTGGTGGCCGTCGGTCGCAAGCCGAACACCCAGGGCTGGAACCTCGAAGCGCTGAACCTGGACATGAACGGTTCCTCGATCAAGATCGACAACCGCTGCCAGACCAGCATGCGCAACGTGTATGCCATCGGTGACCTGAGCGGCGAACCGATGCTCGCCCACCGGGCCATGGCCCAGGGCGAGATGGTGGCCGAACTGATCAGCGGTAAAACCCGCGAGTTCAACCCGACCGCCATCGCCGCCGTGTGCTTCACCGACCCGGAACTGGTGGTGGTCGGCAAGACCCCGGACGAGGCCAAGGCCGCAGGTTGGGACTGCATCGTGTCGAGCTTCCCGTTCGCCGCCAATGGCCGGGCGATGACCCTGGAGTCGAAAAGCGGCTTCGTGCGGGTGGTCGCCCGTCGGGATAATCACGTGATTGTCGGCTGGCAGGCGGTGGGCGTCGGCGTGTCGGAGCTGTCCACGGCGTTTGCCCAGAGCCTGGAGATGGGCGCGCGGCTGGAAGACATCGGCGGCACCATCCATGCACACCCGACCCTGGGTGAGGCGGTGCAGGAAGCGGCGTTGCGGGCCCTTGGCCACGCATTGCACCTGTAGGAGCGAGCTCGCTCGCGAAAAACGTCAGGACAACGCGGTCATTCAGACGAGACGCGTTATCGTTGACGTCCATCGCGAGCGAACTCGCTCCTACAAGGAACGTATTTCAGGCTGCGAAACAGCCCAAGAATGAAGTATTGTTGTCCCCATCCAAAAAACGTCAGAAGCCTTGAACCGTTTCGACGGTTGTTCAGTGATAGAGGGTGTCATGGGTAACGAAAGCATCAATTGGGACAAGCTGGGTTTTGACTACATCAAGACCGACAAGCGCTATCTGTCGTACTTTCGCAATGGCGAGTGGGACAAAGGCACCCTGACCGAAGACAACGTGCTGCACATCAGCGAAGGCTCCACTGCCCTTCACTATGGCCAGCAATGCTTCGAAGGCCTGAAGGCCTATCGTTGCAAGGACGGCTCGATCAACCTGTTCCGTCCGGACCAGAACGCCGCGCGCATGCAGCGCAGCTGCGCCCGCCTGCTGATGCCGCACGTGTCCACCGAGCAGTTCATCGAAGCGTGCAAGGAAGTGGTGCGTGCCAACGAACGTTTCATTCCGCCGTACGGCACCGGCGGCGCGCTGTACCTGCGTCCGTTCGTGATCGGCGTGGGTGACAACATCGGCGTGCGTACCGCGCCGGAGTTCATCTTCTCGGTGTTTGCGATCCCGGTCGGCGCCTACTTCAAGGGCGGTCTGACCCCGCACAACTTCCTGATCTCCAGCTACGACCGCGCCGCGCCACAAGGCACCGGCGCCGCCAAGGTCGGTGGCAACTACGCCGCCAGCCTGATGCCGGGCTCCCAGGCCAAGAAGGCGCATTTCGCCGACTGCATCTACCTGGACCCACTGACCCATACCAAGATCGAGGAAGTCGGTTCGGCCAACTTCTTCGGGATCACCCACGATAACAAGTTCGTGACCCCGAACTCGCCATCGGTACTGCCGGGCATCACCCGTCTGTCGCTGATCGAACTGGCCAGGTCCCGCCTGGGTCTGGACGTGGTCGAAGGCGACGTGTTCATCGACAAGCTGGCGGACTTCAAGGAAGCCGGTGCTTGCGGTACTGCGGCGGTGATCACGCCGATCGGCGGCATCAACTACAACGACCACCTGCACGTGTTCCACAGCGAAACCGAAGTCGGCCCGATCACCCAGAAGCTCTACAAAGAGCTGACCGGCGTGCAAACCGGCGACATCGAAGCGCCAGCAGGCTGGATCGTCAAGGTTTGACCTGACGCCAGATGCACAAAAGCCCCCCATCGGGTGACCGATGGGGGGCTTTTTGTTTGCATAGTACTGACGAGTCCACCACTCCCCCTGTGGGAGCGAGCTTGCTCGCGATGACGGCATTGCATTCAACACAGAAACAACCGGAATAAACGTTCGTCAGTCAGCGAATGTTCCCGAACTCCGCCGAACCTGCCGCAATTTTCGAAACTTTGACATTACCCTCAACCACCAACGGCAACCCGATTCCAAACCGCCTTCCAAACTCCTTGCGCCCCAACGCCGTCAACGCCAACGCCCGACTGTCCAGATCCTGGGTCACCCACTTGCGCTTGAGCGCCGTTTGCAGCAACGCCGCGCCCAGCGACCCACCCAGATGTGGCCGACGCATGCTCCAGTCCAGGCACGGACAGGCGAAACGACGGCGCAAGGTGCTCAAGTCCTGTGTCTCGATCCCGAGCCCTTGAAACATTGCCGTACCGCTGTCGCTCAAGCGATAGGCCTGTTCGTCGGTTTCCTCAAGCCAGCCCGCTTCAAGCATCCGGTCATGCAGCAGCACGGCCAGGGTTCCCGCCATGTGGTCGTAGCAGGTCCGGGCAAATTGCAGGCGATCCGGGGTCCGTGCCCGAAAGCTCGGCGCGGTGTTCTGGCCGATCACCATCAGTGCCTCCAGGGCCTGGGCCACGCGTTTGTCCGCCAGGCTGTAATAGCGATGACGCCCCTGAACGTGCAGCCGCACCAGCGCCAGCTCCTTGAGCTTGGCCAGATGGGCACTGGCGGTCGACGCGCTGACTTCGGCCACCGCCGCCAGTTCTGTGCTGGTGCGGGCATGGCCGTCCATCAGCGAACAGAGGATTTTCGTCCGCGCCGGCTCAGCGATGGCTGCCGCCACCTGCGAGACGCCAATGTCGTGTTGTTCTGCGCTCATATTTCGCTCCCGGACGAATCAATGCCCTTTCGGACTGGAGATAGTAGCAACACTTTCCAACAACCAAAGGCTGTGCCCATGGACCCGATCATCGCTGCGACCCATGCCGATCCTTATCCCTACTACGCACAACTGCGTGCCGAAGGTGGGCTGGCTTTTCATCCGGGGCTGAACATGTGGGTGGCCAGCAGCGCCCGGGCGGTGGCCGCCGTGCTGGCGCATCCCGATTGCCACGTTCGCCCCGCGCAGGAGCCAGTCCCCAAGGCGATCGCCGACGGCATGGCCGGCCAGGTGTTCGGCCAATTGATGCGCATGAATGAAGGTGAACGCCAGCGTTGCCCACGGTCGGCGATTGCGCCGGGGCTGGAGTTGATCGATGCACGGGAAGTCGAGGCCCTGGTCAGCGCCCGATTGATGACCGCCGATGCCGCTGGCCTGTACAACGCCATGTTTCGCGGACCGGTTTGCGTGGTGGCGGCGTTGCTGGGGTTCACCCCGGCTCAGGGCCGCGCCATCAGTGAGTTGACGGAGGATTTCGTCGCCTGTCTGTCACCCTTGAGTGACGCGGCACAATTGACCGCCGCCCACGCTGCCGCCGAACAATTGAGCGGTTATTTCATCGAATTGCTCGACGATCCGTACAACCACAGCCCTTTGCTTGCAGGTATCGGCCAGCGCTTCGCCTGCGGCGCGCCGCAAACCCTGATCGCCAACCTGATCGGCCTGTTCTCCCAGACCTTCGAGGCCACTGCCGGGCTGATCGGCAACGCCGTGCTGGCATTGATTCAACATCCGTCGTTGCGCAGCGAATCCCCCCCGGTCGAAGACCTGCTGGCCGAAGTACAGCGCTTCGACCCGCCGGTACAGAATACCCGCCGCTTCGTCGCCGCCCCCTGCGAAATTGACGGGGTGCGGCTCAATACCGCAGACGTGATCCTGGTGCTGCTGGCCTCGGCCAATCGCGACCCCCAGCTCAACGACAACCCCGACACCTTCCTGCTCGACCGCCCGAACCGGCGCAGCTTCACCTTCGGCGCGGGGCGCCATCAATGTCCGGGGCAACGCCTGGCGTTGAGCATTGCAGGCGCCACGCTCAAGCAGCTTCTGGCGATGAGGCCGGTACTTGACCCTCTGAAGCGGGAATACCGCCCCTCCACGAATGGACGGATTCCACTGTTCCGTGAATGACCGAAAGCCGTTCAAGCAATGCGGTGTTCGACGGTCAGGTGGGACAGTTCATGGACCGGCGCCAGGCGTTCGCGAATGGTGTCGGCACTGACATTGGCCGCCGCCACAACGCTGACAATCGCGGCCCGCGCCTGGGGGCCGACCTGCCAGACATGCAGATCGCTGATGCGCACATCGTCCGACGACTCCAGCAGTTCACGAATCTCGTCGGCGACGTGTGTATCCGTGACATCGAGCAACACCGCTGCGCTGTCACGCATCAATGCAACGGCCCATTTCGCGATCACGATGGCGCCCACAATGCCCATCACCGGGTCCAGCCACACCCATCCCAGATAGCGCCCCGCCAGCAATGCGGCGATCGCCAGCACTGAAGTCAGGGCATCGGCCAGTACATGGACATAGGCCGAGCGCAGGTTGTTGTCGTGATGGTGATGATGGCCGTGCTCATGGCTGTGGCCATGATGGCCGTGGTCGCCCGCCAGCAAAAAGGCACTGGCGATGTTCACCGCCAGCCCCACCACCGCAATCACCGTCGCTTCGGTGAATGCCACGGTCGTTGGCTGAAACAGGCGATAAACGGATTCACCGGCAATGCCGATCGCCACCAGCCCCAGCACCATGGCCGAGGCAAAACCCGCAAGATCCCCGACCTTGCCGGTGCCGAAGCTGTAACGCGCGTTGTTGGCATTGCGCCGTGCAAATCCATAGGCCGCCGCCGCGATGCCCAAGGCCCCGGCATGGGTGGCCATGTGAAAACCATCGGCCAGCAGCGCCATGGAACCGGTGATGTAACCGGCGGCAATTTCGCCAATCATCATCACAAACGTCAGCGCCACCACCCATAAGGTGCGTCGGGCGTTTTCATCATGGGATGCGCCGAGAAAGACATGGTCATGAGAAAAGCGCGAAGCCTGTGGTGTCAGTGTCATGGAATTCAGGCCTCTATTTGGCATAACGACGGATGGCCAGCAGCAGGTCTTCCACGCCCTGGGCGCGATCTTCATCGCTCAGGTCCGGATGGGCCACGTGCTCGCGGGCATGGGCGTCGATGAACTGCTCCAGCAGACCATTGACCGCGCCCCGGATGGCGGCCACCAGATGCAGGGTCTTGGCGCAATCGGCATCGGACTCAAGCGCTCGCTCCACGGCTTCCACCTGTCCGGCAATCCGCCGCACCCGCTTGATCAAGTCATCCTTGTGTTCGTGAATGTGTGACATACCTATACCCCCTACCCCTATATGGCACCTATGGTCGCCGATAGTCCGGAGCCTGGCAAGGCACAACCCGATGACGGTCGGTTTGGCGTGACATCGATTTTCGCCGGCCGGTTGGCCGCTGAACGTTAGGGTTCAACACCCCTGCTGCCCGGCTGCATTAGTTACACCGGGTTAAAACAGTCATGACGGGCAGTGCGTTTATCCCGCCAGCCTTTCTCCATAGAGTCACCAGGATCATGGTGAACAACGAGGTTCGATCGATGCAAACCCAACTGGACAAGTCACTGAGTGTTTTTGCGCGGGCAGACCTGCTGCAAGGTCCCACGCCCATTCAGCGGGCTGCGCGACTCGAACAGCTGCTGGGCCTCGACAAGCAGGGTATCGGCCTGTTTCTCAAACGCGACGACCATATGTTGATCGGCGCGGGCGGCAACAAGCTGCGCAAGCTTGAATTCCACATCGGCGCAGCACTGCAAGCCGGAATCGATACGATCATTACCGTGGGCGGCATCCAGTCCAATCATGCCCGCCTGACCGCCGCGGTATGCGCCCGGCTGGGCATCGCCTGCGAGCTGCTCCTGACCCGGGCCGTGGCCAAGGCCGAGGTGGATTACGAGCTCAACGGCAATGTGCTGCTCGACCAGTTGTTCGGCGCGCAGATGCAGGTGTTTGCCGGCGATACCGACTCACTGGCCAAAGCCGAGGCCAGGGCGGCGCTGCTTCGAGACTCCGGGCACAAGGTCATGGTGCTGCCAACCGGTGGCTCGACGCCCCTGGGCAGCCTCGGCTATGCCCGCTGCGCAGCGGAGATCGCCCAACAAGAAGCCGAACAGCAACTCAGGTTCAATCAAGTGGTGGTACCCAATGGCAGCGCCGGCACGCATGCCGGGCTCGCGGCGGGTTTCCGGTTGCTGGGCCGGGGTACGTCCGTGGTCAAGTCGTTCTCGGTGTTGTCCGACCAGGACTCGTCAGTGGCGAGAACCCTGCAACTGACCCGCGAAACATTGGCGCTATTGGGCAGTAGCGCCGAGGTGCGCGCTGACGAGATGGCGATTGACGGCAGCCAGCTGGGTACCGGCTATGGGCTGCCAACCGCCGCCATGCAGGACGCGGTACGCCTGATGGCGCGGGCCGAAGGCCTGTTGGTCGACCCGGTGTACTCCGGCAAGGCGTTTGCCGGGTTGCTGGCCGACCTGCAGCAAGGGCGCTTCGTCCCCGGGGACAATGTGCTGTTCATCATGACCGGCGGAACACCCGGCCTGTATGCGTACCGGGAAACGTTTCAGGCCTGACGGTCAATCATCCCGCGTCAGCACTTCCAGCAATTCGATTTCGAAGATCAGGTTCGAGTTCGGCGTGATCTTGCCCATGGTGCGTTCGCCATAGGCCAGGTGCGCCGGCACCCGCAACTTGCGCTTGCCGCCGACCTGCATGCCCATGATGCCCTGGTCCCAGCCCTTGATGACCCGCCCGGTGCCGATCACGCACTGGAAGGGTTTGCCACGACTGTACGAAGAGTCGAATTCGGTCCCGTCCTCCAGCCAGCCACGGTACTGGGTGGTGATCAGTGCGCCTTTTACGGCGGCTTTTCCGTCACCCACCTGAAGATCGATTACCTGAAGCTCGTCATTCATTGATTTCACTCGTATGCTCACTCGCCCTCTAGGGCCTGATGCGCGCCGTTTTCCCAGATTTGTCCTCGATTGGCAACCATTGCCGCCTCCGCGCACGACGTTTAAAGCGGTTTGCTGAACTAAAATAATCAACAATTACCCGTACGGTTCTCCGCCCTGATGGCCATCCCCGAATGATCCTGCTCTGGACCAGCGTCCTCCTTGGTTCAATGACGCTCAGCCTGATCGTCGTGCTGGCTTGGCGCGAACGCTATCTGCAAAAGCAACTGGCGGAGTATCGCGCGATCATCAATAGCCTGTCTGAAGGCCAGAACATCCACAAGGATGACGACGCCGAGCGCTTCAAGCGTAGCCAGTATTTCGCTCGTATCGGCACCTGGGATTGGGATGTCGACACCGACCGGTTGTATTGGTCAGATGCCATTTTCGGCATGTTCGGCTTCAAGATCGGCGAAGTGACGCCCTCTTACGCCCTGTTCTGTTCCTGCGTGCATCCGGAAGACCGGCTCAGGGTTCGGGCCGGCGAACTGCGTTGCCTGGAAACCGGTGAAAACCATGATGAGGAATACCGCGTGGTGTGGCCCGACGGAACAATCCGCTGGCTGCGGGAAACCGGCAACGTGGTCAAGAACGACCACGACGAAACGATCAAGATGATGGGCGTGGTACGCGACATCACCGAAGAAAAGGCCTCGGCCAACTACCTCAAGCACCTGGCCCATTACGACCCGTTGACCGGCCTGCCCAATCGCCTGGTGCTCGAAGAGCGCCTGTCCGAAGCGCTGGAGCTGGCGCGCACCAGTGCCACGCGGGTGGCGCTGGTGTTTGTCGACCTCAATGGCTTCAAGGCCATCAACGACCGCTATGGGCATGCGGCCGGCGACCGCGTGCTGGTCACGACCGCCACGCGGCTAAAGCGCATCCTGCACGGCACCGACACCGTCGCCAGGATCGGCGGCGACGAATTCGTGGTCATCCTCCAGGACCTGCCCCAAGGCAAAAGCCTGCAAGACGAAGCGCGCACGATCTGCCAGAAAATCTTCGTCGAACTCTCCCCGCCCGTCACCCTCGGCAACGACCAGCGCCACATCGGCACCAGCCTCGGTGTCGCCGTGTTCCCCGATCATGCGCCGAGCATCGACCGCTTGCTGCACATTGCCGACCTTGCGATGTATGAGGCCAAGCGCAGCGGGAACAATCAGTATCGGTTGGGCACCGAGAGCCTGGTGCGGGCACACAGCGAATAACGCTTCGTCCTTGAATGCATTGATCCACTTCGCGCATCAATGCATACCAACAATGCAATTAACCTCTCGATGCCCCTGCTCCACTATCCGCCCCAACAAGAACCGTGCGCCGGGTGCTTTGTGAATCCATGTCGCCCCAGAGCAAGCAGTCCCTAGCGGTTGGTGAAACAGGGCCGCCACTCCCATAAATGGGGGACTACACCCACTCAACCGGGTGTTTACCACCTAATTTGAGGAATATCCCCACCCTACACTTCACCAAAAAGACACATTTTGAAACAACTTACTTATTACTCAGTATCTTCCTCATCCATGGCCCGACGGTTGCATAGCCCCTTGCAACGCAGGCAGATGCTGTCACCAACCGGGGATGGCGGGTTTCGCCGTTGCGCTATGTCGCGAGGGGAACCTCATGAAAATCATTGCATCGTCGTTCAATTCGTTCCGTTTCTTAAGGGTTTCGGGCGCAGGCTGTGTACTGTTGATCACCTTCAGTCTGTCCCCGGTCAACGCAGCACCGCTTGACGATGTCAGCCCGCCGCCGCCAACAGATCCTTCGGCGTATACCAACCCGCCGACCGACTTCAAGGCCGCGCTGGATGCCCTAAAGGCCATGCCACCCGCCAACCAGGGTTCCATCGCCTTGCCCAATGGTGTGTACGGCACCCGCACCACGCCAACGACCGACAACGTGCTGCCGCCAAGCCTGCAGACATCCTTCAAAATCCCCACCAACGGCAAGCCCAGCCCGTTGTTCGGGG